>JAJNDJ010000155.1 GCA_021156345.1 Rubrobacteraceae bacterium
CCTGATACCCCGTGTCCTTATCGCTCCTCACAGCGACCCTGTTCATCTCCACATCCTCGACCCCGCCTCCTCGTGCTCTTGATGATCTCCAGGGCCGCTAGCTGGCCAGGGCGTTCCGGGCCACAAGCGTACGGATGCATCTAGCGTCGGGTAACAAAAAGTGGTACATATAACCTAGAAAACAACACAGGGTGAAGGAGAATGGGGCCTTGGGAAACAGAAGGGTGGCGCTAAAGCCACACGCGTCCAAGATCCGGCAGTGGGTCGAGGAGGGTAGGGGCGACACGTGGATCGCGCAGGAGCTGAACACCACGCCATCGAGCGTACAGAGCTTCCGGTCGCGAAACTCGATCTATCGCAGGGACCCCGTCCGGCGCGGCCAGCTCTCGGAGCATCCTGCGGTGCTCGAGGAGACAGAAGGTGGCATAGTCCTGAAGACCGACGCCAGAGACTCGGAGGTCTTCGCCCGTGAGTGGCGCCACTACCTGCGTCGCTCGCCGGAAGACCTGCAGGTGGTGATCACGCAGGACAGGATCTATCTGGAGAAAGTCCGCTAGCTTGCACGGAGAACCCGCCGTCGTGTTGCGGCTCCCTCTGGAGGAGGCAGAAGCACTGCACTCGCTTCTGGAGCGCCTTCTCGAAAGCGGAGAACGAGACCCGCGCCTCGAACACTCCTACAGGCTCCTGGGCTGGCGCATACTCGCCGCGAGGGGGGGAAAAGGTCTCACGGGACGCATAGCAGACCTGGCGCGCGAAGCGGACAGTCTCGACGAATACGAGGCAGCGCGCGAAAGAGAGCTGGGTCCCGTGCTCGACGGCCTGGAGCGTGGTGAGAATCGGGATCCATGAATAGGAGGTGTCAGGCATCACGCTACGGGTATCTGACGCCTTCTCGAAGCATGACGCATGAGCATCCGCGTCGGAGTTCAGACACAAGCTGAAACCTGTAGCCTAACCTGTTATCAAGCTGTTACCTTGGGGTAACGGTATTGTAACCTCGGTGCACTATTTTTCGGGCACTGGGCTCATTCCCCCTTCCTGGCCCAGAAGAGCAGTCCGGGCCGCGGATCACGCGCGGTCCGGTATCTTGCATATGTTAACCTCTGTTGACGTTATGCAGTATCTCCTCAGTTCGCTCGCGACAATGGTCTTCATCGGTATGCTAGCGCTCCTCGCTCAATGGTCGAGAAAGAGCAGGAGGGCCGAGATATCGCTTCTTATCGTGCTGGTGTTCCTGTCGCTCCTGCTCTTCGCCACCGGGGCTTTGCTTGGCGTACTGTGGGTCTCGGGCCAGATGCCACCAGATGTCTATCCGAAACAGCTGTTGGCGGTCACGGCAGTACCTGTGATGCTGTCAGGTTTGATCGGGCTGGCTCTCTGCGTCCCTACGCTGCTGAAGATCGTTCGCGGCAGGCCGAACGGGGAATTCTGGACCAACCCACCGATCTTTCTCGCCCTCTGGCTGTTCGCCACTGTGGTGCTTGCCAATAATCTGGTAGGCATACTCGGGTTCGAGCAGTTGAATCAGGTCGACGCCTTCTCTTTGGGGACCGGCGGTAGGATCCCACCAGTCGCCATCCTGGCGAGCCAGTTGCCCTTCGTCGTCATCGCCCTTCTGGGGGTCGGCGCCGGCATCCGCCGTGGACCGCGCGAGACGCTCGCCCGCCTCGGCTACGGTCCCATCTCCCCGATGCACGTAGGTGTTGTCGTGCTGTTTATCGTAGGTGCGTTCGTGCTCTCGGTAGCCACCGACGCCTTGTTCTCGCAGTTGCAGCCTGAGCTCTATCGCAGGGTCGGTGAGATCTCACAGACGCTCTTCGACCCGAAAGGTTTGAGCCTGGTCTCCGCGGTGCTCTTCGCCCTGCTGATCGGAGTCGGTGCCGGACTCGGGGAGGAGACCCTGTTCCGCGGCGCCGTGCAACCGGTCTTGGGGATACCGGTGACTTCCGTCCTCTTCGCCTCGATGCACGTTCAGTACGGTCCATCGCTGCTGCTCGGCTACATCTTCTTGCTCTCCATCGGCCTCGGTCTCCTCCGCCGCTACATCAACACCACGGCGAGCTTCCTGGCGCATACTGGCTACAACACACTCGGCATCCTGGCCGTCTACTTTTTCGGCCTGTAGAGAAAGGCCGCAGGCGGTCGGCCTAGGCCCCGCATCTCATCAGCAACCATTCCTTTTCGGCGCCCAGCGTTGGAGCGCCGAACGTCTCTACGGTCTCGAATCCGGCCCTTTCGTAGACGCGGATAGCGCGGCGGTTGAAGGAAGCCACGGTCAGGCGGAAAGCCGGAGGTGCGTATACCTCCCGTGCGAAGCGAAGGCCGGCGTGCACGAACTCTTCTCCCAGGCCCCTCCCCGTGAGATCCGGCCTCATCCCGAGCCCCACGTCGAGCGCGGGCTCGACCTCGTAGACCCCGAGCCGCTTTCCGGCCGCGACCTGCGCGTCCTCGCCGAAGCAGAAGTATCCTGTCAGTTCTCCGCGTTCGTCGTAGACGGAGTGGTAGGCGAAGCGCGGTTGCAGGAGCGCATCCACAGAGGTGGGATCTCCATCGTAGATCGAGTAGGGTTCTTCGTAGTGCCAGTGCGAGATAGCTCGTGCGTCGCTGGGCGTGATCGGCTTCAAGGTGAAGCGCAACGTCGGCTTCTTGGGAGTCTAGGCTGCCAGAGAGTCGGTGACGGGAACTACCGGCGCGGGCTCGAGCGCCGAGGCGATCCGGACGAGCAGCTCGCTGACCTCGACGTCCAATCCACTGGCGATGCTCTCCAGTACCCTCGAGGAGGGGTCCTTCTCGCCGCGTTCTATTTCGGCGAGGTATGAGACCGAGACGTGCGCGCCTTCAGCGACCTGCTTTAACGTCAGCCCCCGCTCGTTGCGTTCCGCCCGCAGGGTTTCGCCGATGGTCGAGAGAAGGTCTCCTGCATGCCGCTCCGGACTTATCTCCAAAGTCTTCACGCCCTAGATTCTATCGTCCAATCGGCGCTTTGCGCAACCCACCTGCCAACTTCTTGACCAGAAGCACCTCTTCGGAGTCAGCCTCAGGGGTCTCGTAAGGCGTCTCCATGACCACGGGAACTCCTGGCAGACCGTCGAAAAACCCTGGCCAGGCGTCGACGGGTATGCGTCCTTCCCCTACCTTGCGATGCCCGTCGCGGTGGCTCCCGAGTTCGTGCTTCGCATCGTTGAGGTGAACCAGCGCGATCGCCCCTCCGACGGCGTCCACGAGATCCTCGGCAACCATTCTCCCTCCGCTCTCCGCCGACAGGTCGTAGCCGGCCACGAACGCGTGGGCCGTGTCAACGCAGACCCTCACCCCGCCGCGCCGCACGACCTCCCCGAGATCCTCGAACGTCGAGCAGAGCTGGGTACCGGCCCCGACTGAGTTCTCGACCACAGGTTCGGCCACGGCTCCGTGGAGTGCGGCGGCCCGCTCCCTAGCACGCCCCAGGCCTTCCACGAGCCGCTCCATGCCCTTCTCCTCGCCGTCTCCCCCGTGGCTGCCAGCGTGCACGACGACCAGGTCGACCCCGAGCGCGCCTGCGGCGGCCAGCTCGTGGGCCAGGGCCAGCACCGAAAGTTCCCACTGCTCCTTGCTCGTGGAGGCAAGGTTTATAAGGTACTTCGCATGTGCGACGACCGGCGAGATGCCCAGTTCGCGGCTTCCCTGGACGAAGGTATCGGCGTCCTGGCGTCGCCTGGGCTGACCCCAGGCTTGCGGGTTGGAGACGAAGATCTGGATAGTCTCGCATCCGAGCTCGCGCGCGGCCCAAAGGGTCCTGGCGAGCCCGCCGGAGGTCGGAAGGTGCCGTCCTAT
>JAJNDJ010000156.1 GCA_021156345.1 Rubrobacteraceae bacterium
GAGCTTGTGCTCCGAGGCCAGGAGGTCGGCGTACTCGGCCAGGTTCTCGCCGTTCATTATGAGGTGCTGCCAGTCCATGTTGACCTGCAGGTTGGTCGTGTCCACCCCCAGGGCGTTGACCTTCTGGATGGTAAAGAGCGTCATACCGATGTTCTGCATCAGGATCTTCATAGCGGGCTCTGAGTTCTTGTGCTCCAGAAAGACCTTCACGTCCTTCTCGTTGGCGTGGTCGGTCAGCTCGGCGACGCCCTCGACAAAGCGGCGCCAGATCTCCGCATAAGGGCGCTGGAAAGTGTAGTTATAACCCTCAGCGCCGGGCCAGATGATGAAGTTAGCCCCTACCTGCGCGCAGAGGTCTATGCCGCGCCTCAGGGTATCTATCCCCCTGCGGCGGAGCCCCTCGTCGGGGTTTATGAACGCGCCAAGCGCGTAGGTCGGGTCGGGGTGTAGGCCTGCGGCGATCACGGGCAGGTCCATCCCGTGGGCGGCGAGGATCCGCAGCACCTCCTCGGCATTGTCTTCATCGATCTCACCCGGATAGTGGTACTCGAGCCCTTCCAGGAGGTCGTGGAGCCCGCCGGCGACGCGCTCGGTCTTCTCCACCATAGGCTCGTCTGCGACCTCGTTGTGGTAGCCAGGCGGCACAAAGCGGGTCACAGCAGGGCCGAAAGCCCATATCCCGACAGAATTCTTGATCATCCAGATCTCCTCTCTTATCTCCAAGAAGACGCGATATCATTCCCCTTACCATCATAGCCCGAACCGTATCACGGGCGCTTCCTGGAGCAATTCGGCTTTTTGTTTTCGCTCTTGGGCGAATGTGCGATAAACGGTAGGTCGAAAGCTCTTCGAATGGCTATAGTCCGGTTGCGCTCGCTGCCTTGTCAGGGGTCGTGAGTGGTCGGCGAGCAACGTCACGGCGTCACGAGAGGGTGTAGGATTGTCCCAGTTAGCGTACTCAGGGCGAGGAGGCGAACGACTGTGGAGCTAGGCCTGGAGAACAAGTCATTTGTGGTAGGCGGCGCGAGCAGCGGGCTCGGCAGGGCCGTAGCGGAGCAATTGGTCGCGGAGGGCGCCAGAGTTCTCCTGGTCGCACGCAGTGAGGACGCCATCCAGGACGTGGCACGAGAGCTCGGCGAGCAGGCCGAGCAGTGTATGGCGGACGTCTCCCAACCGTCGGGCGTAGACAAGGTCGCCACGGTCGCGGTCGACCGCTTCGGCACGCTCGACGGCGTGCTCGTCAACGCCGGCGGCCCGCCCTTCGGGCCTGCGCTCGGGCTGACCGACGAACAGTGGATCGATGCCTTCCGTCTGCTCTTGGGCGGACCCGTGCGGTTGCTGCGCACACTCGTCCCCCAGATGAACGATGGCGCCTCCGTGCTCTTTATCACCTCATCATCGGTGCGCGAGCCGATACAGGGCCTCGACGCCTCGAACGTGCTGCGCCCCGCTGTGGCGGCACTCGTCAAGTGCCTGGCGAAAGAGGTTGGACCCGGGGTCAGGGTCAACAGCATGGCTCCAGGGCGCATCGACACCGCACGATCCCGCTCGCTCGACGAAGCGCGGGCCCAGGATTTCGGCATCTCGGCCGAGGAGCAGCGCCGCAACGTGAGCGAGGGAATCCCCCTGGGCCGCTACGGTGAGCCTGCGGAGCTAGGGAGGGCGGCGGCTTTCTTGCTCTCCCCCGCCGCCTCTTACATCACCGGCGTCTCCTTGCAAGTCGACGGTGGGCTCGTCTCTGCCGTGCCTTGATGCAGAAGGCTTCAAGTTTACAGGGTTCAGGCCAACCTGATGGGCGGGGACGACAAGAACCCGGGTGACATCCTGGATGATCTGGACGTCCCCGCCTACGACTTTCTTTGCGGGTAGAGACAGATTTTCCGAAGAGCGTTCCGCCCTATTACCACGAGCGATTCTATAGGGCCGAGGTACCTGGGTCGATTGCGACGCCCATGATGCTATGCCAGAATCGGCTCTCTGGCTTTTATGAGAGGAGAGGTTGTGGTCTTCGAGCTTTCCGAGAAAACAAGGGACTTTCGGGAGCGGGTCGAGGCGTTCATGGACGAGCTCATCTACCCGAACGAGGCGAAGTACCATGAGCAGTTGGAGGCGTCAGGAAGCCGGTGGTCCGTACCACAGGTCATGGAGGAGCTCAAAGAGGAGGCGAAGGCGAGGGGGCTGTGGAACCTCTTTCTGCCTGACTCGGATCTCGGCGCCGGCCTCACCAATCTGGAGTACGCACCCTTGTGTGAGGTCATGGGCCACAGCCCCATTGCCCCCGAGGCTTTCAACTGCAACGCGCCGGACACGGGCAACATGGAGGTGCTCGTACGCTACGGCACAGAGGAGCAGAAAGAGCGCTGGCTAAGGCCGTTGCTCGACGGCGAGATAAGATCCTGCTTCGCGATGACGGAGCCGGATGTGGCCTCCTCTGACGCGACGAACATCAGGGCGCGCATAGAGAGGGACGGGGACGCGTACGTCGTGAACGGCAGGAAGTGGTGGATCTCAGGGGCCGGAGACCCGCGATGCAAGATCTCCATATTCATGGGCAAGACGGACCCCGACGCTCCGCGGCACGAGCAGCAGTCCATGATCCTGGTCCCGCTCGATACGCCTGGCGTAGAGATAGAGCGGACCCTCCCCGTCTTCGGCTACGACGACGCCCCGCACGGGCACGCGGAGATCTCCTTCGAGGACGTGCGCGTGCCGCTGGAGAACATCATCTGGGACGAGGGCAAGGGCTTCGCTATCGCCCAGGGGCGCCTCGGACCAGGGCGCATCCACCACTGCATGAGGCTCATAGGCGTCGCAGAGCGGGCGCTCGAGATGATGTGCGAGCGGGTCAAAGGAAGGGAGACGTTCGGGAAGCCGCTTGCGGAGCAGGGTGTTGTACAAGCCTGGATCTCCGACTCCAGGATGGAGATAGATCAGGCGCGCCTCTTGACCTTGAAAGCGGCCCACATGATGGATACGGTAGGCAACAAAGAGGCCAGGGCTGAGATCGCCATGATCAAAGTCGTCGCACCGAACGTGGCCCTGAACGTTCTAGACCGGGCTATACAGGCCCACGGGGGCGCAGGCGTCTCGGACGATTTCCCGCTCGCGTACCTGTGGGCGAGCGCCCGCACCCTGCGCCTCGCCGACGGCCCCGACGAGGTCCACCGCGCCGCGGTGGCCAGGCTCGAACTCAAGAAAGAGGGCCGGCACAGGACAGAATCATAACGGGTAGAGGAGGAGACTATCGAGAGCAAGAACTCCGTGCTCCTCGGCATCAAATACGAGGCCGCGAGAATCGGTGACGTTGGTGAAGCCGCGCTCGCCGGTATCGAGGAGCAGATAAGAAGAGAGGTCGGCGACGGCTGGGAGTCGGACGACCGGGTACTCAGGGGACGCAACGCCGTAAGGCGGGAGCACGGTCTACCGGGACTCGGCGAGCCCGGCGACAGGCCCTCTCCGGCCACAGACCAATTACGACCGCTCTGGCGCAGGCTATTTGGGAGGTAGGTTTCATGTACCAGCTCGATGGTTTCTGATCCGAAGGATGCTTTGGGCATACAATAGGGACGTAGGCGCGTTTTCCTTGCGGAGGTTGGATGGCGATAGAGATCACTGGTGGCGAGATCGTCAACGAGCGCGGCACGGTCGTTACATTCAAGCAGCGGTGCGAGGCGTGCGGCTACGTCTTCGATTGGAACAAGACTACCATCGTGCCTGCATACGGCTCTCGAAAGGTACGACCTTTCACCTGCCCCGAGTGCGGGAACTATCAAGAGGTTGAGGCCCGTTATCTCCACAAGGGT
>JAJNDJ010000157.1 GCA_021156345.1 Rubrobacteraceae bacterium
CGGGGTCGGCATCGTCGTCGCCGCCGAGATGTGGATCGCCTGGTACTTCCTGGAGCGCTTCGGGGAACGCATACTCAAGACGAACTCGGCGATAAGGCTAGTTCTGGCCGCCTCGCTTACGGTACTTTTCACCGCGCTCGCCAGGCTCTTTATCGAGCTCGACTTCCATCCTTATCTCACGCCGCTCGCGGGCCTCTCCATCATCGGAACCATGCTGCTCGGCCCGAGGCTCATGTTCTTGATGGTGGTGATCACAAGCGTCAACGTAGGGATCCTCAGCGGCAATAACTTCCTCCTTACTGCTGCATTGCTATTGGGGTCAGGGTTCGCTATCTACACTACCGTGCGCGTGGACTCGCGTCAGCGGCTGCTCAAGGCCGGATTGGTCATCGCGGCCGTCATGGGCGTCGTGACGTTTGCCGTGGGTTTGATCGGAGGTGGCGATCTGCGAGACGCCCTTTGGTTGGGTGTCTTCGGTCTCGGGAACGGTGTCCTCTCGCTGATGCTTGCGATGGTGCTGCTGCCTTTCCTGGAAGACGCCTTCAATATCCTCACGCCCATGAAGCTCCTCGAGCTCTCTGACCCCCGCCACCCCCTGCTCGACAAGCTCCTGCGCAACGCTCCTGGTACTTTCTCCCACTCGATGCAGGTGGGGCTCCTCGCTGAGAGGGCTGCAGAGAGGGTCGGCGCTGACGCGCTACTCGCCCAGGTCGGAGCCTACTACCACGATATCGGCAAGATGGAACATCCTGCCTACTTCGTCGAGAACCAGATCGCCCAGATCAACCCTCACGCCGCCCTCTCCCCGACGCTCTCGGCCAAGGTGATCAAACGCCACGTCAAGGACGGGCTCGAGATAGGCACCGCCTGGGGATTGCCCCAGGAGATCCTGGACATAATCGCCCAGCATCACGGATCGACCCGCATCGAGTACTTCTACCGCAAAGCCCTCGAGGACGCTCCCGACGAAGAGGCGGTTCGCGAGTCGGATTTCCGCTACTCAAGCGGCCAGCCACGGAGCAAGGAGGCAGGCATCATGATGCTCGCCGACTCGATAGAGGCGACCGTGAAGTCTCTGCCAAAGCCGACCCCTAAGCGTATCGACGATGTCGTTGCCGATACGATCAGGAGGAAAATTCAGGACGGCCAGTTCGACGAGTGCCAACTCACCATGCACGATATCCACGATGCAGGGGAGGCCATCCGCGAGTCGCTCATAGGTTTCCTCGGGCCGCGAATCGAGTACCCCGAAGGCCCAGGCGATGCCCGCAACGGAAAGGCGGCGAGTTAGGCCATACCATACACGGAGATACCATCTGAGGGGTGATCCACCCATACCCGTCGCCGTTCTGGATGAGGTGGACCATGCCGAGCTCGACACCGAACGAGCCACCCAGCTCTTCGCCGCTTCTTTCTCCAACCTGGGTCTCGACCTGGCGCGAATCGGCGAGGTCTCTGTTGTACTCGTCAGCCCCGAGACGATCCGTGACCTCAACTTGAGGTTCAGAGATAGGGACGAGCCTACCGATGTTCTCAGCTTCGAGGTGGACGGACCCTACGGGGAGATGGTAGGCGAGGTCGTGATCTGTCCCGTCTGTGCGGACACCGAGAGGGGCGTCGACGAGCTCGTGGTGCACGGCGCGCTACACTTGGGTGGCATGGACCACGGTGAGGACTTCGGGGCTAGTGAGATGGCGAGGGTCCAGCGGGCCGTAATGGAGGAGCTGCGTGGCGAAGAAAGCTGAACGGCCAAGCAAGGGCCAGCAGGGCGTAGCCCGCAGCTTCGAGCACGCCTACCGGGGTATGATCTCCGCGGTCAGGACCCAGCGCAACATGCGCTTCCACGTGGTTGTGGCCGTCGTTGTTCTCGTAGCTAGCCTGCTGGTCGGAGTCAGCAAGGTAGAGCTCGCGGTCCTTATTCTGACCATACTCCTGGTCTTCGTGACCGAGCTGTTCAACACGGCCATGGAGTTCGTCGTCGACCTTGCCACAAGGGAGTACCATCCTTTGGCCAAGCTCGCAAAGGACGTCTCGGCGGGGGCTGTCCTGGTCTCCAGCGTCGGGGCTCTGCTCGTCGGTTATCTCGTCCTGGCGGACGATCTGGGGCCGCTCTCCCTGGCGACTCTGGAGAGCATAAGGCGCCAGCCGGCCCACCTCACGCTCGTCACGCTCGGTGTGATCGTACTCATCGTCCTCCTCGGCAAGGCGCTCACCCACTCCCCGAACTCCTTCGCCGGCGGGATGCCTTCGGGGCACGCGGCGGTAGCCTTCGCAGGGTGGGTCGCCGCAAGCTTTATAGCCGTCGAGGGTGGTGCGGGCTCCTACGCCGGCCTTGTCTCTGTGATCTCGCTCCTCATGGCCCTGCTCGTCTGCCAGAGCCGCGTCGAGAGCGGGATTCACAGCGTATACCAGGTGATTATGGGGGCCGTGATCGGTGTCCTCGTTACGACGGCAGCCTTTCAACTCTTGTGAAGGGAGCAGCCTTGGACCTCGAGAGCGTGATGGATGCCGCACGCGCAGCCGCAAACCGGTCATACGCGCCATACAGCGACTTCCACGTTGGCGCGGCCATCCTGACAGGAGGTGGCGCCATACACTCGGGCGCGAACGTCGAGAACGCCTCGTACGGGCTCTCGATCTGCGCTGAGCGCAACGCAGTTACAACGATGGCTACCACAGACCCTGAAGACAGGGAGATCGACCTCGTCGCTGTCTTCAGCCCCAACACGTCGCCATGCTTCCCTTGCGGGGCCTGCCGCCAAGTCTTGAGGGAGTTCGGTTGCAATGAGGTCGTCGTGGAGACTGGCCGTGGTCTAGAGCGCTACCCGTTCGACCAGATCCTTCCCAACTCCTTCGGACCGGAGGACCTGTGAAGGGAACGGCAGCCCGTGGCGTCGAGAACAACGGGATCCGTAGCGGTTTTATCGCCGTAGTAGGCAGGCCCAACGTTGGCAAGAGCACTTTGGTCAACAGGCTCGTCGGCCAGAAGGTCTCCATAACCTCATCCCGGTCCCAGACGACGCGTAGCCTGATCCGGGGCGTCCGGAACGGTCCTGGATACCAGGCGGTCTTCGTGGATACCCCAGGCTCCCAGAAGCCCCGCGACACCCTGCGAGCCAGGATGCAGGAGCAGGTCGTGGACAGTCTCTCGGAGTCGGATGTCATCCTCTTGCTCTTCGACGCAGAGCAGGCCTCGGAGGGACTTGGGAGCGGCGACCGCTACGTCGCCCGCCTCGTCGCCAGCTCGGGTACCCCTGCTATCGTGGCTATCAACAAGACCGACCTCTTGCGTACCCCTGAAAGTTCCTTGCCCATAGTAGAAGCGGTCTCGAGGCTCGGGGATTGGAACGAGGTGTTCCAGATCAGCGCTGCCGAAGGTACCAACGTCGAACCACTGATGGACTCCGTTGTCGACCTCTTGCCACCCGGACCCCGCTATTTCCCCGAGGGAACAGTGACTGACCACCCCGAGTCTCTGGTCCTCGCCGAGTACGTGCGGGAGAAGGCACTTAACGTGCTGAGGGAAGAGGTGCCGCATGCTGTTGCCGTCGAGATCGAAGACGTAGAGATCAAAGAGAACGTGACGGTCGTCTACGCCGTCATCCACGTCGAACGCGCCACTCAGCGTATGATAGTGCTGGGCAAAGGCGGCAGGACCATAAAGAAGATCGGCACCGAGGCCCGCCGCGACGTCGAGCGCCTCCTCGGCACCCGTATTTACCTCGACCTGAAAGTAAAGGTTAGCCAGGGATGGAGAAGCGACAGGCAGTTTCTGGAGCGGTTGGGTTTATAATCACCCCACTACCATTTCGCCGCGGTGTGCATCCCGCCTTCGTACGTCCCTCTTGCCGCCAGGGAATTGCGAGGTGCCGACGTAAAGGTGGCGACGGTGATCTCCTTCCCTTTCGGGTACGAGCCCACCGCGGTGAAGATTGCGGCCGTCCGCGAGGCGGTCACCAGGGGCG
>JAJNDJ010000158.1 GCA_021156345.1 Rubrobacteraceae bacterium
TCGAGGACCTCGTACTCCCCGAAATACGTGGTCGCCGGTTCTCGCAATCCTACTGCGACGGAGACGCGTTCGATCTCCCGCCTGACGAACGGGTCCTCCACACCGTACTCCCGCCCGTTTGCCGGCGCCGTAAGCAAGACAGCCAGCGTCCCCCCGCTGTTGGGGTAGATCTCACCCCCGCGATAGTAGTTGAGAAACGCCATCGTCTCCCGCGGCTCACTGCCAGCTTCGAGGCTCGTGTAGAGATCAAAGGGGTCGGAAGGCAACACGACGCTGTGCACCCCGACCCCGTCTGGCAACTCTTCCCGGAGCGTCGCGTACACGGCCACCCCGGAGCAAGACAGCCACTCCTTCGCGCGCGCTCTTTCGGGGTCCAGCAAGCTCTCCAGCCTGCCTGAGTCGAGGTCGCTCACCACCCTCTCTGACCTGTACTCGTCCTCGGCCGTCACGACCCTGCCGTGCCCGATCTCGAGCACAGCCTCGCCTGTCTTGACCTCGACCCCTGCGCGCCGGGCGAGCCGGTAGAGAGATAGCACGATCTCGTAGACGCCGCCCTCAGGCACGAAAA
Organism: Rubrobacteraceae bacterium; assembly: GCA_021156345.1. The sequence continues at coordinate 569 of JAJNDJ010000158.1, forward strand.
CACCATCGACGGCCATGATCGCAGGCATGCTCGCGTAAAGCGCGGGCGTCCGCGTCGGCGCCACCCCGGCGTTGAGCGTGTGTATGGCGATGATCTCCCTCAACCCCTCAGGCAGCCACTGAAGCCCATCGAGGTAGGAACGGGTTGTCAGCTTCGCCCCGTAGATTCTTAGAAGGCGTCCCAGCGCCGGCAGCGTCCTGCGGTCTGCGGGGTCAGCCGTCAGTAGCCGCGTGACCTCGGGCCCGAGTCCACCGTGCGTTCCGGCGAACCGCTCCCACGCCGCCCGCCACGGATGGCCTTCCTCCACAGGCAGCGACGTCGTCTCGCCGCGGTAATAATACCGTCCTACCTCGGGGAGCCGCATCAGCCTCAGCCCTGCGATCTCGGCAGCCTCGCCGGGCTGACCGTCCGCGGCGTCCCAGCGCCGCAGAAACTCATCCCATACACCAGGGAAGGTGAGGAGCGAAGGCCCCGTATCCATCCGCCGGCCGTCGAGCTCGATGCGCCGGCTCTTCCCGCCAACCCAGGGAGTGGCTTCCAGCAGCGTAACCTCATGCCCGGCGCGCCCGATCAAGGCGGCCGCGGCCAGACCGCCGATGCCGCCGCCGACCACGACGACCCGGCTCAAGGGTAAGCTCCCAGCGACAGCGCAGCGACGAGCTGCACGCCGGCGAAGGTCCCTACTACGTAAGGGAAGGCGATAGAGTACTTGTAGAGCCGGTGTCCCGTCTCCGGCGTGGGGTTCTGGCCCAGGAAGTACAACAGCAGACCCGCTATGGCGGCGTTCAGAAGCGCGACGGGCACGCTCACGAGGGCGAAGCACGCGGTGGCGAGCGCCCAGAGAGCACCGCTCCAGAAGACGACGCCGCCAGGGCCGAGCCTGACCGCGGTCGTGAGGATGCCTGCCCTGCGGTCCTCATCCACGTCCTGCACAGCGTCGAAGGTGTGCTTGGCCGCGCTCCACGCCATGAGCCCGAGCGCGGCTGACCAGACCGGCCCCCTGCCGAGGGCGAGCGGTACGAAGACGAGCGGGAGGGCGTAGGCCGCGTTGCTTAGCGAGTCGAGGTAGGGGCGAGCCTTGAAGCGCGCGGGTGGGACGGAGTAACCGAGGAAGAGCAGCGCGTAGAGTAGCATCCAGGCTAAGGCGGAAATAGGCACGAACAGGAAGGCGTAGATCAGGACCGGCGCATTCGTAAGGATGACGCCGAGCACGACGGGGCTGACCTCGGAGCGGTCTATCCTGGCTCCTTCCAGGCTGCCTTTGCGGGGGTTTTTCGCGTCGGTCTCCTGGTCGAATACGTCGTTGACGCCGTAGATGAGAAGATTGAACGGGAGTGTGAGCCACAACAGAACCGGCAGTGCTCCCCACGCGAAGAGATCTCCGGCGAGCCACATCCCGATCGTGGCCGGACCTACGGTGTTGATCCAGAGCACGGGCCGCGAGATGTAAAGCAGACGCAGGATCACAGACCCTAATATATACCAGCGTCACCCCAGCTGACCCTTTAACATTACACGGGTGTTCACCCAGCTCCGCCGCACCACACCGCGACCCCTGATCCTCGCCTGCGCCCTCTCCCTCGTGGCCGCCTTCTTCGCCGTGCGCTACCCGGACTTAAAGGGAGCGAGCATGGGCTCATACGTCTCGACCCTCCTGATAGCCCTGCCCTCGGTCGTCGCACTTTTCCGCTACCTCGGCCTGCGCAAGGCCGTCCTGTCCCTACTCGCCCTCTCGATCTTTGGCTACGCTATAGAGGGTATCGGCGTCACCACAGGCTTCCCCTATGGCGCTTTCTACTACGGCGACGCCCTGGGGCCCAGGCTCGCCGGACTCGTTCCTTACCTCTTGCCCCTCTCCTACACGCCACTCGTCGTCGGGGCCGTGGCAGCCTCCTGGGGGACCCGCCTGCCTCTCCTCCACGTACTCTACGCTACCCTACTCCTCGTCTGGATGGATGCCGTCCTCGACCCTGGCGCAGCCTCCCTGGGCTTCTGGGTGTGGCCCCAAGGCGGCGTCTATTTCGGCGTGCCACTCAGTAACTACGCCGGCTGGCTGCTCTCCGGAGCCCTCGCCTCTACCCTGCTTCTCGCTACCGGAAGGTGGTCCGAAACACCCAGACCCGCCCTGCTCGATAGCGCGACCATCGCCACCTCCTTCTGGACAGGGGTGGCCGTCCTTTCCGGCATGGTCGCCCCAGCCCTGCTCGGAGCCTCACTCTTCGTATACCTTCTCGGTCGCCGCTCGCATTTTCATGTGGTGAAATAGTGACAATACGCACAACCTTCTCTCTTCCGACGGTCCAAAGACACCAAATATGGCAGTTTTTCTAACTTTTGTTCGATTTTATTAAGTACAGGCCTTACATTTGTGAATCCATTGTGTTTATATGATGCTCGTAGGAGCCACTCGCCTGGGAGGTGTGGAATGATCCGAGAGAGAGCCACCGGAGGGGCTGGGGTTCACCACGAGGATTCAGCCTACAGGAGCGGCTGGGAGGATGGGCGCTTTGGGCAGACGCAAACGTTCGCGACCAACAACAGCCTCGCTGCGTGGACAGAGTACCCTGACAGGCTTTCCTACTACCACGGCCACCGCGACGGCCGGCGCATAAGGGAGATGCTGAGGAGCGAAGGCCGGGCTGTCTGATTCGCCCCACCGTTACAGGCTGAGCGACACTACCTGCGCTCCCGCCGATCCCTTCTCCTAATTCCGCAACCTCATAGGGCAAGCTGCGTATCCATAGGGGAGGGCCGACGGCTCCCCCTCCAAGTTCGCCGTCGACCCTCGTCGTATGTTAGCGAAAGACGCGGACGAGTTCCATTTCTCCTCCGACGTTCCTTGCTATGAGAGCAGGCGGGATGGCGTCTGGCGCTAACTCAATCTCCGCGCCACCCTCTGGAGCGCTCCTAGCATATGCCGGCTTCGGGCCTGCCCGTGTCCTGGGTGATCCTGAACGTACTTCCGCCGCCAGGGGCCTGCATACAGTAGGTACTGGCGTCGGCTGCCCCTACCGTCACCACTTGCTCTCCCTGCCTGAAACCGTAGGCTTCGAGGTCCGTGGCGTCGCTGGCGTACGCGTTCTGATCCACGTAATAGAGTTGCTGCGAGGTCGCCGCCATACGCAGTTGCGCCATGGCGGCGGCGTCCTTCGCCTTGTCCTGCTGGCCGATGTAATTCGGTATCGCGATGGCAGCGAGTATCCCGATAATAACGACCAC
>JAJNDJ010000003.1 GCA_021156345.1 Rubrobacteraceae bacterium
TCCTGCGGAGGGCTCGAACGTCCAGCGCGGGGCGGAGCTCACGGCGGCGCGTACCTTCGGCAGTCTCTCGGCCGCGGTCCGCTCGGGGACGACGATCTCGCGCGGCGACCACCGCTCTAGCTCAGCGGGGAGCTGCTCCTCAGAGACCTCCGTGCCCGTGAACTCTCCTGTCGAAGCCTCGACGATGGCTATTCCAGCTCGACCATCCCTGACGACGAACGCGGCCAGGTAGTTGGCCTGCCCTGCGGAGAGGACGTTGTCCTCTATTACGGTGCCAGGCGTCAGTATACGCGTGACCTCACGGGTGAACTGCTTGGGTTTCGTCGGGTGCTGCCGCTGCTCGGCTACGGCGACGGAGTGACCCTTCCTGAGAAGGGTGGCAAGATGCTCCTGGAGGGCGTGTCCTGGGACCCCGGCCAGCGGGACGCGTCCCTCGCCGGCCGCCTCGCGGCTCGTCAGCCGGATCGAGAGCGCCTGCGAGATCCTCTTCGCGTCCTCCTCGAAGGTCTCGAAGAACGTCCCGACCTGGTAGAGGAGGATCGTCTCCGGCGGAAGTTGTGCCTTCAGCTCCGCGTAACGTCCAAGCATGTGGCTATTCTACGGGCAGAACCCCACTTCGTCAGCCCCGAATCGCACGCCGATCCGGAATCACAAGACGGCTATCACCGCACCAGTGACGAAAGCAAGATAGAACAAGCCACCGAGCATCAGCCTTCCGGCACGCAGCTTCCCGGAGCGCCTGAGCGTGAGGTAGACGAGCCCTCCTGAAGCCAGACCGAGCACAACGGCGAAGAGGTCAAGCGGCGCGAGGTTCCACGGCGTGAAAAGGACGCCAAAAGCAACGGGTACGGTGCTCTGGAAGTGCATCGCGCCCGTAACGTTGCCGAGGGCAAGGGTATCCTTGCCTTCCCTTATCCAGAATATGGAGTTGAACTTCTCGGGTAGTTCGGTCGCCAGGGGTGCCAGTATCAGGGCTATGAGGCCGGCAGGCATCCCCAGGCCCGCGGCGGCGTGCTCGACCGCATCAACGAAGAAGTGTGCGCCCGCAATGATGACCCCGAGGCTCGCGAGCGTCTGGAAAGCGACGGCGAAGAGTGGCGGCTCCTGCGTGCGCGGCAGGAATAGAAGCCTCTTCGGCACGTCCTCGAGATGCTCGCCGGAGGATAACGTTCGTCTGACGTAGAGGCCGTAGCCGAAGGCGAGCACGAGGGCGACAACGACCTTTATGTACAGCGGCAACTCCACCAGTCCGACGCCCGCGGCCACGGCGAAGAAAACGAGGAAGAACCCGACGTCCCTGCCGACGGTCGCCGCGTCGACGCGCAGCCTCGTCCCCTGGTCTCTGCGTCGCCGAAAGGTAAGCGCCGAGACCCCGACGACGAACATGGCGAGGGTGGCGAGCATGAACGGTGCCCCGAGTATGGCCCCTATACCAATAAGGGCTCCTTCTTCCGATGCTTCGTCTGTGAGGACGGGCTCCAGGATGGCGACTATGGCGATCATGCTCTCAGGCAAGGCGGTGCCTACGGCGGCGAGAAGGCTTCCCACGGCCCCCTGACGCAGCCCGAGGCGTCCTCCCAGTATCTCTATCGCGTTCGTAAAGAAGGCGGCCCCCAGAAGGATCGCAACCAGCGCCACCACGAACTCTAAAGCCGTCGACAAAACCCATCTCCTCTCGGACGGGCCGCGAGACGCGAAAAAGCGAGCCATCGCGGCCTGTTTGCCTGCCAATGGTCTCGCTCTGTGCGCCTTGGCGCCGGTAACCGGCCGGGAGCATCGCTCCGTAGTGACGACCGGTCCCCCCGCAACAGCGGGCGGCTACTCCCCAGTTTTCTGTGATCTTACTTTATGAGTTCTTATCGTCAGTGAGCCTCTTCACCAACGCCGCCGAGACGAGGCCGACGGGTACGACACACCGCTCGTCGACTGCTTCTGCTGGCTGACGCCGGGCTTGCTGCGCCATTCTCTGTCGCGCTGTACGCGGGGCTCGGAAAGAGATAACGTAGCGTTGGTCCGTAATGTGGAGAGGAGCGAGCGTGAGTCCGAAGCCTGTGATCCTGGACGTAGACCCTGGCCACGATGATGCCGTGGCCCTGATGCTAGCCTGCGGACACCCTGATCTTGACCTGCTCGCCGTTACGACAGTCGCCGGCAACGTTCCCATCGAGAAGACCACGCGCAACACCCTTCGGGTGCTGTCCCTCGTAGGGTGTACGTACGTGCCTGTGGGCGTTGGCGCTTCGGAACCCCTGGACAGGCCGCTCCACACGGCCGAGGATATTCACGGCGAGAGCGGGCTGGACGGGGCTGAGGAAATCCCCGACGCCAGCTTCGAACCCGACGAAAGGGTGGCTGTAGCCCTGATCGCGGACACCCTAAGGGCTTCTCCTGAGCCAGTAACCCTCGTCCCTGTCGGCCCGCTCACTAACATCGCCACGTTCCTGCGCGAGCATCCCGACCTGAAGGACAATGTTGCGCATATCTCCCTCATGGGAGGGAGCATGGGCCATGGCAATACGACCCCGGCCGCCGAGTTCAATATCTACGTCGACCCCGAGGCGGCCCGCGAGGTCTTCGAGTCCGGTCTGCCCATAACGATGTCGGGCCTCGATATAACACACCAGGCCGGCGCCGGTCCTTACGAAAGGGAGCGGCTGCGGGCCACAGGTAGGGTGGGTGGCATAGTGGCCGGGTTCCTGGACTTCTTCGCCACCACCTACGAACGTGTATTCGGCTTCGACGCCCCACCGCTGCACGATCCCGTCGCCGTCGCAGCAGTACTCGAACCAGGTCTCCTGAAGACTCGCCCGATGCGGGTCGACATCGAGTGCGAGAGCGAGCTCACCCGAGGCGAGACCGTCTGCGACTTCTACGGTGTAACAGGCAGAGCGCCGAATGCCGAGGTCGGCGTCGATCTCGACCGCGAAGGTTTCTTCAAGCTGCTGTACGAAACGCTGTAATGCGCTCAGTTTTCAGCAGTACGGGCCGTGCGTAGCGAGCGTACTACGAAGGCGTCGAAAGTTACGAAGGCCGGAACATCTCCTGGTGAGACTTCGAGTTTAGCGTGGTCGAGCGCCTCTGTTACCGTCACTCTGCGCTGGGGCGCGACGCGCTCTAGCGCGTACGACTGAGAGGGAGGGAAGTACTTGTCGTGGGGACCGGTGGCCAGCTCGACTGGGACACGTATCCTTCCCGTGCCGGCGAGCGGCGAGAGCTCTTCGAGGTCGTGGCGCACGTCATCGGGGAGATCGGCGTAGAGCGCAGCGAAGCGTTCCGGCTTACGGTTCGCGAGCAGCCCGACGACGCTCCTGGCGCCCGGTCCTAGGTCGTCCGTCCGGCGTGAGCGGAGGCCGGAGAGCGGGTCAGGGTCCTCGCGGTCCATGCTCGCAAGTTCGCCTGACAACGTACGCCGGTCCTCGCCAGGCGGCAGCGCGGCGACGAGGGAGTGGGCGATGACGTAAGGGAGGAAGGAATCTGCCTCGTAGCGGATCAGCTCTCCGTCGGACCGGCGGTAGTGGCCGGTCGTTGCGATATTCACGACGGTGCGGATGTCCGAGTAAGGTGCGATGCCGGCGACGACCGAAACCCGCCCTTCGAGGCTCGCTTTTTCTGCCGCGAGGAGGGCTAGCGTAGCGCCGGTCGAGACCCCAACCAGGGCAACCTCTCTGTCTTCGACGTCCGGTCGTGCGGAGACCTCGCGGGCGACCTCGACGGTTTCACGGGCGGTATCGGGGGTGATCTTACCCTCCGTCAGCCCAGGCAGGTCGGGCACGACGACCAGGTAGCCGGCCCGTGCGAAGCCCTCGGCCAGGTTCCGTACCTCGGGCAGTTTCCTTCCCTCGCGCACAGTCCCGTTGACCAGGAAAATAGCCGGCCACGGTCCCTCTCCCGCAGGCCTCGCGACGAGAGTGGGGTTGCCAGCCACGGGGATGTCCTCGAAACCAGGGTCGCCGCTCACGGCTTCGGCCGCAGGCGTCAGTACAGGCGCGTCGAGAACGGAGGAGATCACCATGACGGCACGCGCCTGCGCGTCCACCCACGACCAGTACGAGATGAGCAGCCCGATCACTACCGCGAGCGATACGAGATAGAAGGCGCGCCGGAGCCTTCTACCGGAGAGTCTTTCCGCCGAATCCTTGCCCCGCAACGTCCCTCCCGCTGGAGACGATCTCGTCTCCCCGTAACTATGCTACGCAGACCACCGCCTGTCTACGGCACGTCGTATGTACTATTTTCCTGACGGATTCCTTTTTCACTGACCCGGGTAAGAAATCGTAGACTTGCGGGCACATACCACCAAGAAGGAGGAACTTTATGGCAGATCTGCCACAGCAGGGTGAGTCATTGCCGGATCTGGAACTCACTACCGAGAGCGGCGAACATATCGGCAGGGGAGAGCTCACGGGCAAAAAGACTGTCCTGTACTTCTACCCCAAGGACGATACCCCGGGCTGCACAAAGGAAGCGTGCGCCTTCAGAGACCGCATGGACGAATACGCCAAGGCGGGTATACAGATCTACGGCGTCTCGCTCGACTCCCCCGAATCTCACCGCGGGTTCCGCGAGAAGTACAGTCTCAACTTCCCACTCCTCACCGACGAGGGTGGCCGCGCTTCGGAGGTCCTCGGGGTGCTACGCGAGGACCGGAAGAGGACGAAACGCGTTACCTTCTTGCTCGACCCGGAAGGCAGGATCTCCAAAGTCTACCCCGAAGTCACGCCGGACACCCACGCCGAGGAGATCCTGGAAGACGCCGCCTCGATATAGCCTCTGAAGGTGTAGACGCTCTCATTTCATGGCAAGCGTCAGCCCACCAGGAGTCGAGTAAGGCGCAGATGCACGCCCTCGTCCTCGTCCGTGACGTAGTAGGTGCGGCCTTCTGGTATGACGGCCATGCCCTCGACGCGAGGTAGGCTAGGGAACTCGCGGACGAACTCGGCTCTGAGGGAGCTGGAGTGGGCGTCCTTGGGAAGTACGCAGCGGAAGTGCGTGGCTACCGTCTCCCTGCCGCCAGGGTAGTCCTGGATCAGGACGCTCTGTTTGTCACGGCTGTCGACATTTCCGGTTACGAGGTGCAGCTCCTCGCCTTCTCCTGTCTCGAGGAGGGCGAGGTCGCGGACGCCCTCTTCGTGAGGGGAGCCGCGACGGTGGCCGATGGCAGCGATGCAATCCTCGATCTCACCCTCATCCAGGCACGCCCAGAACCCGAGATCCCAACCGTGTTCCCCGAGCAACTCTTTGTCCCCGATCATCAATAGCCCTGACGCCTCGTTCGGGTGCAGGTTGAGTTGCATCTGGAAAAGCTCATCTGCACCGGGCATACGCTATCTCCTCTTCCAGGACATGCCAACATACTACGCGCCCACCTCCCGAAAGTTCCTGTGAGCACTGACACTACGGTTTCGTAGGGTCGTCTGGATGCGGCCCTTAGCGGTAGTCTCTCAGGAAGTTCAGCACGATCCGGTTGAACTCTTCGGGCTTTTCCAAGTTCGGCACGTGTGCCGTGCCGTGCATGACGACCTTGCGCACGTTCGGAAGTTCCCTCTGTAGCAGGTCGGCTGCGGCGAAGACACTCGGCTGGTCCTCGTCTCCGACAATGAGCAACGTCGGGGCCTGAACGTCAGGGAGCCGGTCCGCCGCGGGCGGTTCCGGTTCCCACTCATCGCCCAGCCCCGACGCTTCGTTTCTCAGGGCGATCAGGTTCATCTCCCTGACCAGGTCCCTGACGGAGACGTCTACGTCCTCGGGGGCCCTCCCGGGGCCGACGACCCAGACCTGGACCTCCAGCTCGGAGACCCGCTCCAGGTCCCCGGCATCTTCGGCGCAGACGATCTCGTCCCACTGCCTCGGGGGGTCGATGTCGGGCCCGAACCCGCCCACGGCAGATCCCACCAGGATGAGGTTGCCGACCCTCTGTGGGTACTCGAGCGCGAAGTCGAGCGCGGCTCCTCCCCCCATGGAGCAGCCCACGAGGTGCACCCTCTCGACGTTCAGAGAGTCGAGCAGACCGCGCAGGTCCTCGTGGTGGGAGAACGGTCCATCCACCATCGCGGTCATCCCGAAGCCTCGCATGTCGTAGCGGATGACCCTGTAGCGGTGGGCGAAGGCCGTGAGTTGGCCTTCCCACATCCTGCTGTCCGCGATCCCCGCGTGTACGAGGACCAGCGGTTCCCCTTCTCCAACAGCCTCATAGTAGAGCCGCGCGCCGTTGACCTCGGCCATGCCAGTCTCTCGAAGCATCTCTTCCCTTTCACTGATACGTTTACGTCTCCTCCGACCCCGTTCCCGTGCGCAGGGTGGCACGTCGGCGCCAGGGTTCCATCGTGTTTTCGGGGGGCATATTCTCTGAAGACGCATCGGCTGCCCGGATGGGGCAAGGTCAGTATACGCTCCCTGCGCCTGCGGCACAGGAGGATTAGCCGCGGGCGTAGTTCGCTACGACCACTGCGTCTGCGGCCGCTGCTGCGCCTCGCCGTCCACTTCCAGATCCACCTTCTCATTGAAGAAGCACAGATGGCCTTCTATGTCGACGGCTGCGGGTATGGGCGTCGGGTAGTACCAGACGAGTGCTTCCCTGGTCTCACCGCCGGCCTGCACCGAGTAGTAAGAGGCAATCCCTTTGTAGGGACACTGTGTGTTCTTGTCGCTAGGGAGTAGTACGTCCTCAGAGACATCTTCAGGAGGGAAGTAGTAGCGGGGCGGCAGCCCGGTCTCGAAGAGGATCCTGGGACGATCCGTCTCCGCCACGACCTCCCCATCAACGAGGATCTTGACGTGCCTGGAGCTCTTCAGGACGTCAACGCGATGATATGGGTCGCGGGGGTGGACAAAGACCTCCTCGTCTTCTTCGTACCAGTGATCCATCTTGTCCCAATGAAACGCCAGGTAATCAGCAAGCTGCGGAGCAAAGTCTATCGGGTAAGGGTAGCCCCATACAGCATTCTTCGCGAGGCGGTCGCCTACCCTCACCGACCAGTAGGAGGCGTCACCCTTGAAAGGGCAGTGCGTCGTGAGATCCGTGGCCTCGAGAAGGTCCATCCGCACGTCCCCTCTGGGGAAGTAGTAGACTGGCAGGTGTCCCTGCTCGTGCATGAGCTTTACCCGCCTGCTATCAGCAACGGTCTGGCCGCCGAACATCACCCTCACCCGGCGTGGAGAGTCTTCGAAAAATAGCACGTGGTCTCTTGGCGCCCGCACCTCGAAATTGAATATCTTGTCGCCCTGGTCACCGAACGGTCCGGTCCCGATCGTGAGGGTCATCGCTCCTCTCCTCTCTAGCCGCGGCAGCTCGACAAGAGCAGCTGGCAGATCCGCATCTACCGGCCTTTATAGTACACGCGCCCAATGGGTCGGGAGACCTACTCGGAATTACCCAGCTTGGCGTGGTCCAAATATCCGACGATAACGCTGCCCGCGCGGACGATCATTCGAGAGACAGGGCACTCAGTATCTCCACCGGTTCATCCGTGACACGCCAGGTGGACAGCGGATACAGTTAGAGTCGTACTGGAGTTCGAAGCGGTAAAGGGGCGTGAGGTTTTTGAGCAACGAAAGCGAAGATGTCATCCGCGTGGCGGTAGTGGACGACCAGCGGCTCTTCACCAAGGGCATCTCCGGCCTCGTAGACATGTTGCCCGGCGTTGAGGTGGTGGGTGTAGCCTATGACGGCGAGGAGGCCATAACGCTCTGCCGCAAGGAAGAGCCGGATGTCGTCCTGATGGACATCTCCATGCCGAAAATGGACGGTATCAGCGCCACGCGCGAGATCAAAGCTCTTCTGCCGCAGACCGCGGTCGTCATCCTCACGGGCCACGAGGAAGACGAGCACGTCTTCGAGGGCATAAAGGCTGGCGCGCAAGGTTATCTGCTAAAGGACTCAGAACCCGAAGATCTCTCGCGTGCGATCCACACGGTCTACGCGGGGGATACTATAGTCGCCCCAGACCTCGCCCAGAAAATGCTCAACACCTTCGAGGGCGGCAGGCCAGGGGGGGCTCCACTCGCTCCTCCGCTGACCGAGAGGGAGCTCGAAGTGATAAAGGCCCTGGCCCAGGGCATGAGCGACAGGCAGATAGCCAACGCTCTTGGTATCTCGGAGAAGACGGTCAGGAACCACACTTCCAACATCTACAGGAAGCTGCACATCTTCGACAGAACCCAGGCGGTCATCTACGCCGTGAGGGAAGGCGTCATCGACGTTGAGGAGCTGGAGTACCGCCCCCCGAGGGAACCATCACCATAACCTTGGTACCCTCACCGGGCCGGCTCCTGACCTCGATCTCCCCTCCCAGTCCCTCGACCCGCTCGCGCATCGCCGAGAGCCCTATGCCCGCCCTAGCCGAGCCGGGATCGAATCCCCTACCATCGTCGGCGACCTCTATCAGAATCGATTCGTCATCCGTTCGCAACCCCACCTCCACATTCCTCGCCCCGGAGTGACGCCGTACGTTCGCCAGGGCCTCCTGCAGAATGCGCAATAGCTCTACGCTCTCCTTTCCAGGGAGACTTACAGGGAACCCCTTCTCGACGACTAATCGTATCTCGCGCTCGGGTGGTGCCTGCTGGTTCAGCTCCACCAACGATTCGACGGACTCCAAGAACGGTCGCTCCTTCTCGTGCCTGAGGTCGTAGATGGCGCTGCGCAGGCCCGAGCTCGTTCGCCCGAGGGCCTCGAGTTCCTCTTCGAAGTCGAGACTCCTCCCAGATTTCCTGGCCTGCAGGTGGGTAAGCCGTAAAGACTGAAGCGCCCCCGAGAGGTCCTGCAATACTATGTCGTGCAAATCCCGGGCTATCCTGCGCCGTTCGGCCCGACGGATCTCCGAAAGGATCTCCTCGGCCCTGATGCGCTCGGTAACGTCGTTCTGGACCCCGACAAAGTTGGTCATGCGTCCCTCTTCATCCCGTACGGGGTAGATGCTGAGCTCGTTCCAGAACAAGGTTCCGTCCTTACGGTAGTTTCTGAGCACAACGGTGCAGTGTCGCCCCCCGTAGACAGCGGCCCTGAGCTCCTCGAGTGCTGACTGGTTCCGGTCTTCGCCCTGCAAGAAACGGCAATTGCGGCCCAAGACCTCCTCTGCTGCGTAGCCAGTCGTCCTCTCGAAGGCGGGATTTACGTACACGATAGGGTCGTCAGGCTGGTTAGGGTCGGAGATCACGATGGAGTTGGTGCTAGCGGTCACCGCCCTTTCGAGCAAACGCAGTTTGTCAGGACCATCCATAGATTGTCCTCATCTGCGACACCACCCTCTACAGTCGCCCATCAAACTAGCGTGCATACTCTACTTTATACACCTTGGGAGCGGGCGCTCGCCAGAGACAGCGTCCTCGGCACCGCGCGAGCGCCTCCAAGCTAATGGCCCATAGGGCAATCAGGGAAACGGCGCCACGAACCAGGCGAACCCTGGGACAAACCGGGGCGAAGGCCTTAGGCTCAATTACCCGGACACAGGTAGGCAGAAAGTCCGATGGCACCCGGACACTCCCGGCGCATACTAGTTCGTGAAATGATTGTTCTCGAGCATGTCCAGCGGCGCATCTTGATCTTCCGGTCTCGTCACCAGCGAAGCGCCGTCGAAAGGCGTGGGAGGAGGCGACGCCGAAGCGTCATACCCTTCCAGAGTGCCCCAGCCGGCGGACGTCTTCTTCCTCGAGATTCAGAGAAGGATCAGCACGGAAACAAGTTTGCACCTTCCAACCGACGACCGCTAGCGGATAACCCTGTCCGAACACGTTCGAACTGCACGAGGGATGGGGCAGCGTGAAGTGCGATGTGAGATTCGACGTTTCGAGAGGAGAGTATTCATCATGATCAACCATTACACCGGGTCCTTTGCGCCTGCCGCAGGTCAGCAACATCTCTGCCTCGAGGATTTCGAGAGGGCGGACATCCGGGTGGCCGAGCGGCGCTTCGGAGCCAGGGACATCATCTACGCCCCAGGCGATCCCGATGGCCAGCTTCACTTCGTGCTCGGGGGCACGGTGCGCTTGTACAAGATCTACGGCGAATACAAGGAAGCCACGGTCGCGCTGTTGAGGGAGGGGGACGTCTTCGGCGAGCTAAGCCTCGAGGAGAAGTCTTGCCAAAATGCCTTCGCCGAGGCGGTCACCGACGTCCGGGTGGCGGTGGTGCGGAAGTCTGTCCTCAACGAGGTCATAAAGCGACACCCGGAGTTCGCCCTGAAGCTGTTCTCCTCCTTCTCCGAGCGCCTCAGGCAGTCCGATGAGACGATCGAAAGTCTCCTGGACAGGGAGGTATCGGCGCGTCTGGCCACGTTACTCTCGCACCTGGGCGACCGCTTCGGGGAGCCCCACGGCTCGGACATGGTTCTCAAGATGCGCCTCACGCACCAGGACCTGGCGAACATGATCTTCTCCACCCGGGAGGCCGTCTCCAAGGAGATGAGCGGGTTTCAGCGCGCCGGTCTCATCGAGGTACGGAACCGCAGGATATCCGTTACCCCGCAGCTGGCGAAGAGGCGATCTAGTGAGTCTTTCTCGAACCCGGGTGCAGCAGCATAAACGTCTAAGCGTCATGGGGTGAGCGTAATGTGCGACCAAGGTTTCTTCGTCCCTGTACATCATGCGCACGGTGGTCATCCACGCGTCCGCTCATTCACTAGGGGGCGAGGCCTTTCCTGCGCAGTTCTTCAAGCGCCTTCTGCGACTTCTTCAGGCTCTCTTGGCCCATGCCCTTGAGGATCTCGGGGGCTTTGGTGAACTGGATCTCCGAGTAGTCAACGACCTGCCACTGGTTGCCCCAAGGGTCGAAGAAGTCAAGGCCTCTGCCAGGCATGATCTCCACCCCCATCTCTTTGAGCGCCCGCCGGACCACCCTCCTGTCGTCCACCACCATCCCGATGTGCCTGTGTTCGTCGGGGGAGCTGTTCTCGCCTTCGGCGAGCGCGATGAACTGGTCTCCTGCGTCTATGAACGCCATCCTGGGTCCGCGTCCCCGCAGCTCGATCTCGAAGAGGCGTCCGTAGAACTCGAGCGCCTCCTCAATGTTCCCAACTTCGATGGCGACATGGTTGAACCCGATGAGCTTGGCACGGTCCTCCATCACGCCATTATCCACTCGTCAGGGTCGTCCCGCTACCCCTCGAAAGGCAAACAAAAAGCTGATTGCCAAAGCGCTGATCAGCGCGGGTTGAAGAAGGGTCGACCCTTCTTCAACCCGTTGTGAGTTGCGGCAGGACCGAATGCGCCATGGCCTCCAGGGCGTCTATGTCATCCACCTCCAGCCACTGCAGCATTACCCGCTGCACGCCGGCCTCGGAGAGATGTCCGAGCCGCTCGACGATCTCGCCCGCCGTCCCAGCAAGGACGGCGGCGGGGAGGTGATCCCGCCACTCCCCTTCGAGCTTGCGGTCTACGTCGGCCTCCGTGCGACCGAAGATGACACGGGTCATCAGTGTTCTGCGTACCTGTTCGGACGCCCTCCCTGCCTCGCGCACCAATTCGTCGAGCCTGGCGTTGAGATCCACGAATGCTTCCGCCTTCAGGAAGACGGCGTTCCACTCGTCCGCGTAGCGGGCAGCCAGTGGCAGCGTCCTCCGCACGCCGTTACCCCCGATGACTACGGGCGTCCCTCCTGGACGCGGCGAGCGCGGCACGAGCAGGGCGTCGTTCAGCCGGTAGAACTCGCCGTCGAAGGACACTGGCTCAGCGTTGCGGAGCAGCCTGGTCACGACCTCGAGCCCCTCCTCGAAGCGGGCGAAGCGCCGGTCTGTGTCGAGCAAATCGAAGCCGAAGGTCTCGTGCTCCCATTCATTCCAGCCAGCGCCAAGTCCGAGCCTGAGGCGTCCACCGGCCAGGTTGTCCACGGAGGAGGCCTGCCAGGCGGTAATGACGGGATGCCGGAACGAGACGGGAGAGACCAGAGGCCCGAACTCTATACGGCTGGTTTTCTCCGCCAGCCACGTGAGCGAGGACCACAGCTCCAGACCATCCCTGTAAATACCCGTCCGTTTGTTGGGGAAGTGGTCTGAGCGGTAGAGGCCAGCGTAGCCGAGGTCCTCGACCGCCAGCGCCAGCCGTCGCCAGCGGTCCCAACCAACACCCTCCTGCCCCTCGACCATGATCGCGACTTCCAGCACTGAACCCTCCTCTTCGGACGTCGAGTCATCGTAGCGTCGGGATACTGCCAGGGCAATGCACTCGCCGAGTGCAACTCTTGCGCCAATGGAGTTTTCGTTCGAGTAGCTCTACCGTACGGTCGGTAGATAATCCGGGCGAGAACTCTCGAACTCCTCTAGCTCATCCGCGTGCTTTAGCGTAAGACTTATGTCGTCGAGGCCTTCCATGATGCGCCGGCGGGTGAAGTCGTCCATCTCGAAGGTCTCGTGGACGTTGGGTGCGGTGACGGTGAGCTCGTCGAGTTCGATGGTGATCACGGTCTCAGGGTCTTCCCTGACCGCTCGAAGAAGGTTCTCAACGGTCTCCTGTGGCAGGTCGATGGCGAGGAGGCCGTTCTTGGTTGAGTTGTTCCTGAAGATGTCAGCGAATGAGGGGGCGATCACCGCGCCGAAACCGTGATCCTGTATCGCCCAGACCGCGTGCTCGCGGCTGGAACCGGAGCCGAAGTTCTCGCCCGCGATAAGTATCACGGCGTCTTTGTGCTCGGCCCTGTGCATTATGAAGTCCTCGTCCTCGCGCCAGCCCGAGAACAGGAACTGACCGAAGCCAGTGCGCTCGATGCGCTTGAGAGCATCGCTTGGGACGATCTGGTCCGTGTCCACGTCCGAGTATCCGAGAGGAAGCGCCGTACCAGAGATGCGCTCGACAGGATCCACTAGCCCACCTCCGATGGTACGCCGAGCTCCGAAGGCGAGGCGAACCTGCCCATTACGGCCGTCGCAGCGGCCACTGCGGGGCTGACCAGGTGTGTCCTGCCGCCCTTGCCCTGCCGTCCCTCGAAGTTGCGGTTCGAGGTCGAGGCGCAGCGCTCGCCGGGCTGCAGTATGTCGGGGTTCATGCCGAGGCACATCGAGCACCCCGCGTTGCGCCAGTCGAAGCCGGCCTCCGTGAAGATGTCAGCGAGTCCCTCATCCTCGGCTTGCTTTTTTACGCGCATAGAACCAGGGACCACCATCGCCCTTATGCCTTCCTTGACCTTGTGGCCTTCCAGGACGCCGGCGGCGGCGCGCAGGTCCTCGATGCGGGCGTTGGTACACGACCCGAGGAAGACGGTATCTACATCTATTTCCCGGATGGGGGTGCCCGGTTGGAGCGCCATGTACTTGAGCGCCCTCTCGTGACCATCGTTCTGCGGCTCGGGGACCTCGCCGTCGAGCGGAACGGTCTGCGCCGGGGTCGTGCCCCAGGAGACGTAGGGAACCAGGTCCTCGGCCTGGATCACCACCTCCTTGTCGAACTCGGCGCCCTCGTCGGTCGGGAGTTTCTTCCACTCCTCGACAGCCCGCTCCCAAGCCTCGCCTTTTGGAGCATACTCCCTGCCTTCGAGGTATTCGAAGGTCGTCTCGTCCGGCGCCACGAGGCCTGCCCTGGCCCCTCCCTCGATGGACATGTTGCACACCGTCATACGACCCTCCATCGAGAGCTGTCTAACAGCCTCACCCCTGTACTCTATGACGTGCCCGACCCCGCCGCCCGTCCCGATGCGGTTCAGGATGCCGAGCATGAGGTCCTTGGCCGTGACGTCCGCGGGAAGCTCGCCCTCGACGATGACGGCCATGGTCTTCGGCCTGTTCTGGGTGAGCGTCTGGGTGGCGAGGACGTGCTCGACCTCGCTCGTCCCGATGCCGAAAGCGAGCGCGCCGAACG
>JAJNDJ010000159.1 GCA_021156345.1 Rubrobacteraceae bacterium
AGCAGAAGGGAGTAGTAATCCGGCATCGCGTGGTCGGGGATGCTCATGACCTTCCCGAACATCTCACCCGGCGGGTCTGTTACGCCTATGT
This sequence comes from Rubrobacteraceae bacterium, assembly GCA_021156345.1. Next base: position 92 of record JAJNDJ010000159.1, read on the forward strand.
AGTTGCCGACGGACTTGCTCATCTTGATCTGGCCGTCTGTGCCGACGAGGAGCGGGGTGGTGACGACGCACTGGGGTCTCTTCCCGTAGTACTCCATCACCTGCCGGCCCATGAGCAGGTTGTAGAGCTGGTCTGTGCCGCCGAGCTCGACGTCGGCTTCTATTGCAACGGAGTCGTACGCCTGCATCAGGGGATACAGAAGCTCGGTAAGCGTGATCTGGTCGTTCGCGGCGTAGCGCTTGCTGAAGTCGTCGCGCTCCAGTATGCGGGCCAAGGTCGTCGCCCTGGTCAGCCCTATGAGGTCTGCCATCGTAAGCGGCGCAAGCCACTCGGAGTTGCGGCGGACCTCGGTCCTATCGCGGTCGAGGATCAGGTACGCCTGCTCGAGGTAGGTCCGCGTGTTCTTCTCGATCTGCCCCGACGAGAGGATCGGACGCGTCTTCGAACGCCCGGAAGGGTCGCCGACTCGCGCCGTGTAATCCCCTATGACGAGCACAGCGGTGTGCCCCATGTCCTGGAAGGCACGAAGCTCCTCTAGGACCACTGCGAAGCCGAGGTGGATGTCAGGGGCCGTGGGGTCTATGCCCAGTTTTACCCGCAATGTCTCTCCCCCAGCGAGTCGGCGTTCGAGCTCCTCCCTTGGGATCACATCTACCGCGTTGCTGTAGATCGTTCGATGCTCTGGAAAGGCCTTCATTAACAGATCGCAACCTTCTCGTAATACGAATGTAACCTGAGTCACCGTAGTGTAGTATACCGGCTCCATGGCCCGCACCAACCAGAAGAGAACGAGTCGGGGCGCGCGGGCCAGGGACGTACGACGGACGGTACGTCTACCCGAGCGCCGCAAGGTACCTTCCCGCAAGAGCCTGGCGTCGAGGATTCTGCGCGGCATAGGCGTCTTTCTTCTATGCGTGCTGGTCTCTGGGGCGGCGTTCGCGGCGGGCGGGTACCTGGGGCTCATACAGAGCGTGCAGAAGCTGGACGAGCCGCGGACCTACGAGACCCATCCCACCTACATCTACTCGGCCCCGCTCGGCGGCAACGAGGACTCGCGGCGGGTGATCGGGACGATATTCGAAGGCCAGAACCGCAAGACGGCTTCGCTTTCGGAGATGCCGCCTCACCTGCTCGACGCCGTGGTCGCCAAAGAAGACGAGCGCTTCAGGGAGCACGGTGGCGTCGACCTCTGGGGGATCATGCGCGCGCTCTGGGTCGACATCAGGGCCGGAAAGGCGGTCGAGGGCGCCAGCACCATCACCCAGCAGTATGTCAGGAATGCCTACCTCTCGCAGGACCGTTCGATCACCAGGAAGATCAAAGAAGCTCTCATCGCCATAGAGGTGGAGCGCAAACAGGACTCGAAGGACCAGATCATCGCCGACTATCTGAATACCGTGTACTTCGGCAACAACGCCTACGGTGTGGAGGCGGCCGCCGAGACCTACTTCAACAAGTCGGTCGAGGACCTGAGCATCGCGGAGTCGGCGACCCTGGTCGGGCTCCTGTGGTCTCCGTCGATCCTCGGAGAGGACCGCGCTGGGGCGCAGAATCAGCGAGACCTCGTACTGACGAAGATGTTCGACACTGGCTATGTTCCGAGCCGGGACTACAACCAGGCCCTCGAGGAGCCACTGCCTGAGGCCTGGCCCGTCAACACGCCGACCAGGTCGGGCTTCACAGGTCCTGCGCTCACCCGCGACTTCGCCAAGTACACGCATGACGAGCTCATACGGCGTTACGGCGTGAATACCGTTCTCGAAGGCGACCTCAGCGTCTACACCACCATAGACCTAGAGAAGCAACTAGCCGCCCACGATATCGCCTACGGACCTTCTGGATACCTCCCCGAGGGGGATGACCCGGACCTCGCCCTAGTCTCCATAGAGCCAGGTACCGGCCGAATAGAGACCATGGTCGGCGACAGGGACGAGAACTCCCAGTTCAACCTCGTCACCCAGGGCAGGCGCCAGCCAGGCAGCTCGTTCAAGCCGTTCGCCCTCATCGCAGCCCTGGAGCAAGGCATCGATCCCGATACCAGATATGTCTCGGAGAAGAAAGAGTACAAGGTCGACGTCGGCCTCGACGAACCCGAGACATGGGAGGTACAGAACTACGACGGCATCGTGCGGGGTGAGATCAGCCTGAAAGAGGCTCTCTGGAGATCGGATAATACGGTGTTCGCGGACCTGGCCATGAACGCTGGTGGGCGTGGCCTGAAAGACGGACCGGAGAAGATAGCGGACGTCGCAAGGAGATGCGGGATCACCACGCATCTCCCCGAACATCCCAAGCCTTCCATAGTGCTAGGCGCGTACGAGGTTTCTCCACTCGACATGGCATCGGCCTACGCGACGATTGCGAACGACGGACGCAGAGTCGAACCGACCTCGATTTCGAAGGTGGTAAGCAACGATGAGAAGGTGCTCTACATGGCAACCGAGCATCCTGAGGGCAAGCAGGTAATATCCGAGGACATAGCCAACGAGGCGACCGGGATCATGATAGGAGATGTCACAGAAGGTATAGCGAAGGACGCCTACCTGGGAGATCGCCCCGTCGCCGGCAAGACGGGTACGAGCGAGAACTTCTTCGACGCCTGGTTTATAGGTTTCACTCCAGAACTAGTCACCGGCACGTGGATGGGCTACGCCGAAGGCGAGCAGACCCTCGAATACATCCTCGACTACGCCCGCAAACTACACGGTCTCTCAGGCGGCATCACCCCGGCCAAGATCTGGAAGACGTACACGCAGTCGATCATGAGAGGTGAACCCATCGAACAGTTCGACGGCGTCAAGATACCCGAAAGAGCAGACCCTGCCCCAGAACCAAGTGTGAAGAACGACCCCGCCCGTAGACGTGCCACTGCGAGTCCGAGAGCCCGCAGGCCTGCCCCAGAACCCCGTCGGGGAGCGGCGGCGAGCGCCTCTGCATCAAGCGTCGCTCCTTCGAGTGCCAGAAGCTCTCGGACCCCAGGGGCCGGGCGTTACAGGACTTCCAGTGCTAGCGCCACCTCGAGGTAGCCTTCGGTGGTACGGAGACGTGTTCGTCGCCGTCGATGAGGTAACGCCAAGGAAGGTCGGTCCCGCGTGTTATGCCGATCCTGGTGGTCTCGACGATGCCCTCAGGCGCACCTCCGTCCGAGATCGTCAGGCTACCTGAGGTGAGATCCTGCCCGTCGTAAGCCAGGTCGACGCCGAGGGCCTGAGTCAGGCGGCCAGGGCCGTTGCAAAGGTCACGCGCGCGGCCCCGGCGCCGCTCCATCAAATCTTCGCCCTCGGAGGGGCGTAGCGCCCTGATCAAAACGGCGCTCCCGACACCCTCGGGCTCGCAGACGACGTTGAGTAGTTTGTGGGTGCCGTAGGAGAGGTAGACATAAGCGATGCCGGGCGGGCCGAAGATGTTACGGTTGCGCATCGTCGGCCCTTTGTAAGCGTGGCATGCTGGGTCCTCGGGACGGTACGCTTCTGTCTCGACGATCACGCCCGCCGTCTTTCCCTCCGGGGTGTCGTGCGAGAGCACGCAGCCGAGAAGATCGACCGCGACCTGCCTGGGATCCCTGTCGTAGAAAGCAGCCTTCAGAACATCTTGGGAGATGCCTGCTCCCCCGTAAGGTCTGTTATGCGGCGGGAGAGCTCGTCGAGGTCGAGCCCGGCCTCGGAGCGAATGGAAG
>JAJNDJ010000160.1 GCA_021156345.1 Rubrobacteraceae bacterium
GTCTATGTCGTAGAGGCGATATCTGAGTATTGCTATGCCAGCGGCGATTGGCAGGAAATTGAAAGCGGCTATGCCCAAATTCCAGGCAACCGAATGCTGCCCGAATCCCAGGAGGGCTGCCAGGAAACCGACGACCAGTAGGGCAACGGTATACACGAACCATTTGAGTTGCTGACGTTCTGCTCCCCTCGCTTGGTCCATGCGCATAATCATTGCCGCAACGGAGAAAAGCCAGCTCACAAGGACGATGAAAAAACCTACTCTAACCAATATCTCGACTACGCCGCCGACGTTAATCTTGGTGTCAGCGGATCTAGCGAGGGACGGCGGATCAAACAACGGACTCGACCCTGATGGGCCCAATTTGCCAATGGCGCCACCGAGCCCCAGCGGGTTGTCGAAGGTCGGTTGAAACGACAACGAACCCGGCCCTAGCGCAGCCCCGAGGGCGAGCATCGCGCTCCCGCACACCGCCATCCAAACCACGGGCTGCCAGTTCCTGGACAACAGCTTACCGTTAGGAAACAGCAGTACCAACAGCGCTCCGGCTAGGGGTAGGATCGGGACCCCGATCCACCCTGAAAGCCAAGCCATAAGCTCTTTACCGGGCAGCGAACCGGTATGCCCGAGCAGCGCGTAATTTGCGTAACCGCTGGCGAAGGCTTGCACCCCGTAGAGGAGGCCCGTCCCGCAGAAGATCCAGCCGATGGGGTTCTCAGGGCGGCGTGAGGCCACCAACGCACCGACCGTGGGGAACGCCAATGACAGCGCACTCAAGAACGCAGTTATAGCCGGTGGGGTGTCTGTCGCCGGGGTCGGAGAGGCGAGGAAAGAAAATAGCAACGCGAAGGAGATTAGACTTATGCAGAGCAGCCACAGACACCAGGCCAGCCAAGAAGTGGCGCGGGCGCTCATCGCATCTACTCCTCGACCCTGTTCCCCTGCCCTTTCTGTCACGATACTACCTTACAAGACTACCGTTTCCTAAACGTTACGGCAACCGTTACGAGGTGGAAAAGTATGGAGCAATCGCGTCTTCGCCACCATTCCTTGCTCTGCCATTGGTCATTCCTTGAGCAGTGGCACCCGCCGGAGCCTAACGCTTGGGGCAGGCGGTTAGTGCTAGGGATAGCCGCTCCGCTTACACGGACAGGGTGCGCGAGGATTTCGACCGGCTTGCGGATCTCCCCGAGTCGGGCGGCTGGGACCACAACGCCCACTATCACCCTTTCCTGTTGAAGCAGCTACCGCCACGCGACCTCTCGCCCCGCATGGTCGAGGTGGCACGAGCGCGCTCGTGGGAGCATCCGAACGTCGAGTACGTCGTCGCCGCCGCTTCTTAGGAGTTCCCATAGGAGCACTTCGAGTGCGTGGCGACGCCTACCACACGCTCGGCGAGGTACGGCGCCCGCGAGATGGAGCTTGGGGGAGCCGACGTGAAGCGATATCTACTCTGGCGCTACACGGTGGTCTGGCGCAAGCCGCTCTGACAGCCAGCCAACCTGGAGAACTCCGTAAAACGGAAGTCCAACTTCGGAGAATTTACCTACCACGAAGATGAGTGAATAGAGGGGTCGAGCTTCATGGACCTTTGCTGGTGCAGGGATACTCTAAGCGGGGACCAGGACAGCCGATATCTAGGGTGTGCCTCGTGCGTTATAGAAGTAGAAAGTACACCCTAGCGCGTGGGTTTCGACAATCCGGCCAGCCTTCCGACCACCAGACTCGACACGCACGATCATTATGGGCTGGTAGCGGGGTCCTGATCCTTGGGGCGGGTTCTCAGTCGTGCCCAGGCTTAAAGCGAACGGTACAACGCTTGTCCTCATCTTCCCTATCGCCTCTCCGCTTACTTCTTCTGGGCATCGCGCATCTCCCTTCGCTGTTGCGGGTGAAGAGCAAGCGAGTCCCCCCCACCGCGCCTTGCATCGAACCCGGGCACTCTAGCAAGCTCGCAAGGAGCGATGTATATGCCACGTGGACATTTCTGCGGACGATCTTCCGAGAACCCAGTCAATGCGAAGTTCAGTCTGCCCCATCACCCCGATGTTCGTAGAATTCTACGTCCACGCACTCGGGTGAATAGGTAGGGGTTAGGCTGGTTCGTACTCCACAGCGTACTCCAGCGACACGATCCCCGTCTTGAACGTCCTACTACTAGTCAACTTCAGCTTGAACCGCTCAGATGAAGGATTAGGCGGCAACAGTGAGATGCCCTCCCCGAGCAACACGGGCATCACGGCGACTTCGACAGAATCCACTTGCCGAGCTTCCAGCAGGCTGCGGAAGAGCGAACCGCCGCCGAAGAGCCAGATGTCCTTACCCGGCTTCGCGCGGAGGTCGGTCAGCGCTCGTTGTGGGTTCTCAGAAACTATGGTGAGGTTCGGATAGTCCTGTTGGCGCAGCGTCCGCGAGAAGACGATCGTCCTTACTCCCGACTGCGCGCCACCCCCTGCCCCTGCCATTCCCTCAAACGTCCTGCGCCCCATAAGAAACGTGTCGAACCGGTCGAAGAGTGCTCCGAAGTCGATGTCAGGGTCCATGATGATCCAGTCCGCTTCGCCATTGGGGCCCGCGATGTAGCCGTCCAAGCTCATCGCAACCACGTAGCGAACCCGTCGCATCGGAGCCTCCGCTAGCTCTCCACCAATCCGACTGGAGTCTACAACAAACTCCGGACTTCGGAGAATGCGCGTTCTATGCACTTGGGTCAATAAGGGCCGCCTGTGGCTAAGTCTGGACCTCGCCCACATTATCGGTAATCGCTGCCGGGGACATCATGACCCCTCATAGCTACAGGTTCTTGAAGTACCTGGCTATCGGCAGCAGGATGTAGCCGGCCTTCTCGTACGTGCGGCGCGCGGCGGCGTGTCCGGGGTCTCCTCCCGTCTCGACCATCGCCACCCTCATCCCGGTGTCTTTGAGCCTGTCGAGCGCGAACTCGGTTAGGGCGGTTCCGATTCCACCGCCCTGGTAGTCGGGGTCAACAGCTAGCATGGAGATCTCACCAATACTTCGCTCGAGATCATAGACCTCAACCGCTACGAAGCCGACAGCGCTAGCACCTACCTCGGCGACCCACACTCGGTCCTTTTTCGCGGCGCAGACGTCCTCCACCACCCGCCGCTGATCTTCTCGCCAGTCCGGATGCAGTCGCCTGAATACCTCGGAGCCCAACGCCTGCTCGAGTGACGTGAAGACCGGCGCCCACGCCCGTAGTGACAGGTCAATTACTGTGTCAGCGTCTCGATCTTCAAGTGGTCGAATCCGTGGCTGCATAAACTTACCTCTCGATAGGCGATACGCCTGTGCAGTTCTTCTAGAGCCTCGCTCCAACCGCCGATGGCTGGGTTAACGGTCCCATCTGGGGCGACCATAGCGCTCCCTTCTCCTCGCTTCACCGGGATAGTAGCGTACGGATGCGCTAAGTGATGCTGTAGGGCCCCTTCTACGACGTTGGGTGAATAGAAGCTAAAAGCCGCTTCCGTACGTGACGGCGAAGAAGAACAGCATCCCGAGCGCCATCCACAACCGCCACCAGGCTCCGAAGGTCGGCTTGTGTGGCTACACCTGCCTAGTCGCAACAGTCGTCGTCGCAGCTGCAGGCGTCCCGTTGGGATTCCTCCATCCCCGCGACTATAGGAGCGGTACAGCAGCTATCGCCGCGCCACGACTCGCACCCCTCTTTGACCGCCACGCCCGCTATGACGAGCGCCGTCACGGGGTCTGCCCACCACAGCCCGAACAGGGCGTGGGCACCGAGGCCGACGAGCAACGCGGCAGAGAGGTAGGCGCACAGCATGTTCTGTTGACCCTCGCTCTTGGTGGCGGAGGAACCGAGCTTCTCGCCGATGCGTCCCTTGGCGATGGCGAGCGGTGGCATGGTCACAAGCGTGACCGCCGCGAGCCCGATCCCTACCCAGCTCGCCTCGGGGCGGTCCCCAACGAGCAGCGAACGGACGGCCTCGAAGCCGACGTAGGCGGCGATCACGTAGAAGCTGATCGCGATCAACTTCTGTGCCCGCCTCTCGGCGTCCTCCGAAGTGACCCTGGAGGCAGCGAAGCGCCATAGAAGGATGAATCCCGCGAAGGACTCGATGAGGGAGTCGGCTCCAAAGCCGACGAGGGCTATGGACCCGGCGACAAGCCCCGCGCCTACGGCGATTGCGGCCTCTACGCCGTGCCAGCCCACCCCGAGCCAGGCGAGTTGCTTGGCCCTCCTGACCAGGCGCTCCCTCTCTGCGGGCTTCTGCGGCCTGCTGCCAAGCTGTATCGGCTGGGTGCTCATACGCTCACCTCCGCGGCCGCGTCTCCCAGCACTGCGGAGAGGAGCGAGGCTCCCACTTCCGTGAGGGAGTACATGACCATCTTGCCGTCTCTCCTCGAGCGCACGAGGTCGCGCGAGCGTAGCGCCCCGAGATGGTGAGAGACGAGGTTCTGCGAGCGACCCACGATCCAGGAGAGGTCGCACACGCACAGCTCTTCTCCCTCGCGTAGCGCTTCGGCCAGAGTAAGGCGCGTGGGATCGGAGAGAGCCTTCGCGCGCTCGGCGGCGTCTAGGGCACCACCTTCGCCGAGCAGCTTCGAGCGTATGGCCTCGGCACGCGAGGCGTCTATGCAGATCAGGTCGCACCGGTCTTGGCTCACGGTGCATACTCCAACGTCCGTTGATACGTTGGAGAGAGCATAGCATGCGACGAAGCTACGGTCCAGCAGCAACTACGTAGAACTCCGTGCCTGCGAACTTCGCAGAATTCACCTTCTACGCACTCGGGTGAATAAGGGCAAGAGAAAAGACCAAGGCTGATAGACCCTGCCGGTTGCATACTGACAGCGTGA
>JAJNDJ010000161.1 GCA_021156345.1 Rubrobacteraceae bacterium
GGAGATCGACATAGTCATCGCCAGCTACGACCGCGGGTTCGACTACCGCAAGCTCCAGATCGCCTTCGACGCCATCTGGTTCTACGAACGGGCGATGCTCGTCACCACCAACCCCGATCGTTACTGCCCGCTCCCCGGTGGCAGGGGCGAGCCTGACGCGGCCGAGATCGTCGCGGCCATCGAGGCGTGTACGGGAACGAAGTGCCAGGTCAACGTAGGCAAGCCTGACCCCATCATGCTGGAGACGATAATCGACCTGATCGGGCTCGATGCGAAAGAATGTGTGATGAGCGGCGATCGACTCTACACGGAGATCCAGATGGCGAAACGCGCGGAGATGCCCTCTGCCATAGTACTGACCGGCGAGACTACTGAGGAGGACCTGGCCGGGGAACCAAAGGAGAACCTGCCCGACTACACCCTGCAGAGGATAGATCAACTCGTCCCTCGTGATCTGTGGGATGAGTTCGGCTGGGAGGATGTATGAGAGATTCGCCGCAACACGCCAGGATGGCCTCTTTGGAGAGAGGAGCGTAGTAATGGCCGAGGGTTCTTACCTCCTTGGCATCGACTTCGGAACGGGGGGAGCGAGAGTCGGTATCTTCGACCCCGAAGGGACGCCGCAAGTCTTTAGCGAACGGCAATATACGCTGAAGTACCCGCGTCCTGGCTGGGCCGAGCAGGACCCCGATGAGTGGTGGTCGTGCCTGGTTGCGGCGGTGAAAGGCGCGATGGCAGTGAGCAGTATCTCCCCTGAGGACATCGTGGGAATCTCGGTCGACGCCATGAGCAGCACCGTACTCGCCATAGACGAGAACAACAGGCACCTGCGACCGGCCATCATGTGGATGGACGTGCGCTCCTCCGAGGAGGCTGACAGGATCGCTGGCACCAACAACAACGCCCTCAAGTACAACGGTTACGGGGCAGTCTCGGCCGAGTGGGGGCTTCCGAAGGCGCTCTGGATCAAGGAGAACGAGCCAGAGGTCTATAAGGACGCCAGGCACATCTGCGAATGCGGCGACTGGGTGATCCAGCGCCTCACCGGCGAATGGACGTCCTCCATCAACATGGCCAGCTCGAAGTACTACTACGACCGCGACGAAGGCGGATACCCCGAGAGCCTCTACGATGCGGTGGATGCCGGAGACTTGCTCGAGAAGTTCCCTAAAGACGTTCTCGATCTCGGCACGGTCGCCGGAGAATTGCGCAGGGAGGCTGCCGAGGAGCTCGGCCTCAAGGCAGGCACGCCCGTAGCCGAGGGGGGAGTAGACGCCTACGTCGGGGCGATCGGCCTCGGGGTGGTCGAGCCGGGGAAGATGGCCCTGATCACAGGCTCTTCCCACGTCATGATCGGGCAGACCTCGAGACCCATCCACGATCCAGGCTTCTGGGGCGCCTACACGGATGCCATGATCCCAGGCCAGTACACCGTCGAAGCCGGGCAGGCCTCGACGGGCTCCATCGTGGCCTGGTTCAAGAACCAGTTCGCGGGCGACGCGGCCGCCGAAGCTCGTGAGCGTGGAGTAGACACCTACGACGTCCTGACCGAGCAGGCGCGCGACGTGCCCATCGGTTCGGACGGCCTGATCGTGCTCGACTACTTTCAGGGCAACAGGTCTCCCCATACCGACCCCCTGGCGCGCGGCATGATGTGGGGACTGACCCTGAGCCACACCCCTGGACACGTCTTCCGCGCCATCATCGAGGGCATCTGCTACGGCACGGAGAACATCCTGCGCACCATGCGCGGACAGGACTTCGAGCCGAAGCTCAACGTCGTCTCAGGTGGTCCTGCCAAGAGCGACCTGTGGATGCAGATGCACGCCGACGTGTCGAACGTGCCGATTTCGTTCACCAGAGTGAGCGATGGTCCCGTCCTCGGCTCGGCGATGCTGGCCGCCATCGGAGCCGGTATCCACCCCGACATCCCGGCCGCGGCCGAGAACATGGTTCACACTGCCGATACCATCGAGCCCGACCCCGGGCGCCACGAAGAGTACAGGTTCTACGTGGACCGCTACATGGAAGCATATCCGCAGATGAAGGAGCTGATGCACAAGACGGAGCGCCATGTCGCCGGCAGGGGATCCGGGGCTGGGGAGTAGGCTTTATGGGTGAACGGCGCATCGAAGCGGCCCTGCGGCAGGCAAGTTCGGACGAAGCATGACGACGGTTAGCGTTCTTGGCTCAGGCGTAATGGCCACGGCCCTCGCCTTTCCGCTCACGGACAACGGCCACGAGGTGCGCCTGATCGGCACGCACCTCGACCGTGAGATCATCGACAGCATCAAGGAAACAGGAGTGCATCCTGGCCTCGACCTCGAGGTCCCCCGGGCGGCCAAGGCCTTCCAGCTCGAAGAGGCCGAGGAGGCGTTCGATGGTGCCGATGTCATTATGAGCGGGGTCAACTCGTTCGGTGTGCGCTGGGCCGGTGGGCAGCTCTCTTCGCTGCTCCAGCCAGGCATGCACGTCCTCTCCATCGCCAAGGGGATGGAGGCCACGGAGAGCGGCGACCTGCGCATCCTCCCCGAGGTGCTCGCCGGTGAGGTGCCCGAGGACCTGCGGGAGCAGGTGTCCTGGTCGGCCATCGCCGGACCCTCCATCGCTGGCGAGGTCGCCGTGCGGCGGGATACATGCGTGGTCTTCACTGGCCGCGACGCCAGCGTTTTGGAGGAGATGTCGGGACTCTTCCGTACCCCCTACTATCATGTGTGGACCTCGACCGACTTCGTCGGCGTCGAGGTGTGCGCTGCGGCCAAGAACTGCTACGCTCTCGGGGCCGGCTTCATGGAGGGCATACTCGACCGTGAGGACGAATCGGAGGCACGGTACCGCAACTATGACTACGGGGCCGCGCTCTTCGGCCAGGCGACTCGGGAGCTGGGGCGGTTCATGAAACTGCTGGGCGGCGAGCGTGAGACACCATACGGGTTGGCAGGGGTCGGGGACATGTTCGTCACCAGCATGGGAGGACGTAACGTGAAAGTAGGGAGGCTCGTAGGCTCGGGGCTACGGTTCTCCGAGGCTCGCGGGCGGATGCCGGGGGTGACGCTCGAAGGAGCGGCGGCCATCGAGGTAATCGGGGGCGCGCTTCCCAAGCTTACCGAGCGCGGTATCATCGGGCCCGAAGACTTCCCGCTGATGCGCCACCTGCACTCCGTGGTCGGATTGGACGAGCCTTTGGACATGCCCTGGAGTACGTTTTTCGGGGGCGAACCAGAAAGCAAAGCAGGGAAAGGATAGAGATGTCATCACGCATACCGCAGGACATCGAGAGGCAGGCCTTCGATCTCATCGTGGTGGGAGCAGGCATAAACGGCGCCGGCATAGCCCGTGACGCCGCGATGCGGGGCTTGCGGGTGTTGCTCCTGGACAAAGGCGACATCTCCAGCGGGACGACGCAGTGGGCTACGCGTCTGATCCACGGCGGCTTGCGCTACCTGGAGTACTACGAGTTCGCGCTGGTAAGAGAGTCGTTGAGGGATAGAGAGGCGATACTGCACGTAGCGCAGCATCTGGTCAAGCCGCTTGGCTTCCTTGTTCCCATCTACGACAGAAGCTCACGCGGGCCACTCATGATAAGACTCGGCATGAACGTCTACGACGTCCTCTCCTACGACAGGAGCATGGACCGTCACAAGATGCTCAGCCGCAGGAAGGTCCAGGATCGCGAGCCAGGCCTCAACCCGGAAGGCCTGAAAGCGGCCGCCTTCTACTACGACGCGCAGGTGGAGTACGCAGAAAGGGTCGCCGTAACGGCGACGTGAAGGGTGTGGAGTTCACCGACGTCTTAGGAGGAGGGAGATACGCGGCCCGCGCCCCTGTTACGGTCAACGTCGCGGGTCCCTGGGTGGATGAGGTCCTCGCTGATCTCGAAGGACACGGCACCGAGGAGAACGACGAGCGCTTTATAGGCGGCACCAAGGGCAGCCATCTCATAGTGGATCATTTCCCCGGTGCCCCCCAGGGCGAGGCCCTCTACGTCGAGGCGCGCAAGGACGGCAGGCCGTACTTTATCGTGCCGTGGAACGGGCGGTACCTGATCGGCACGACCGACCTCCGCTACGAGGGGGACCTCGACTACATCAAGGCGAGCGAGGAGGAGATCCAATACCTGCTCGACGAGACCAACTACGTCATCCCCGAGGCGCGGCTCTCCCGCGAGGACGTGCTGTTTACCTACGCCGGTGTGAGGCCGCTACCCCATAACCCTGGAAGTGAAACGAGCGGCGTCACCCGTAGCCACGTCGTCTTCGACCACGCGACGGGAGGTTCCGAGGCAGGCGGCAAGATGAAGAGATCCGGCGCCGAACTACCGCAGGTTGGGGGGCTTATCTCCATCATCGGTGGCAAGTTGACCACCTATCTGAACCTGAGCCGCCAGGCCGTCGACGCCGCATTCAAGAAGCTGGATCGGAAGGCACCCAAGAGCCGGTCTCGCAAGGTCCCTCTGCCCGGGAGCGAGACCTCGGATTTCGAGGCTTTCGCAGCCGGCTTCAAGTCCGCGAGCACCATACCCGACGTGCTCAGCGACAGGCTCCTCAAGCTCTACGGTGTCAGAACCGCCGAGGTCCTGAAAATCGGCGAAGACGATCCGGAGCTCCTTACGCCACTCTCCTCTACCGTAAGCGTGGAGACGGCGTTGATCGGGGCCGAGGTGATCTGGGCTTTCCGTGAGGAGATGGCGCAGACGCTCTCCGACGTACTCTTGAGGCGCACGATGGCTGGTTACGGTCCGAGCGTCGGCCTCGACGTCGTCGACGCCGCCGCCGGGGTCGCAGTCAAACACCTCGGGTGGGAAAGGGAGCGCGCCGAACGCGAAGCGCGAGAGTACCGCGAGTGGATCGAACGCTACACCCCGAAAGAGCTCAAGGTTCGCGAAACCTGACCGCCAACTCCTGCGCGTACTCGGCGGTCCGAAAGGAAGGAACCCCCCGAATCTATTTCGAGAGGTTCTCTACGATGCCTGCTTTGTGCTCTCCTGGCCCCGGTCCGTAAGACGACCTTCCGGCCGCAAATTCCAGAGCTCCTGTGGACCGACGCCCAACGCCTTCGCCAGCTTTCTGCGGACCTGCATGGACGGATAGATGTGGCCCTGCTCTATCTTGGATAACGTCGCCCGGCTTATACCGCTCACATCAGCAAACTCTTGCTGGCTACACGCGAACGCTTCCCTGTGCTCCCTGATCCAACTCGCCAGTGCCTCCGCCCGCGCCACCATCTCCGAGTCGGACTTGCCCGATCGGGCACCTCGTGCCCGCCCAAGGCCCCCTTCCGCAAAACCAAGGTCGCCCTCGATGGTCCCGTGCATACCCATACCCTTCCTTTCGGCGCGTCTGCGCCTCCATCTCCTGAACTCTACAACCGTCATCCGTGCAAATTCCTCTCCACTCGACTCCTGCCAGCGCCCTCACGCACCCGCACGATAATTATACGCCTAAAATCAGTCGACTGCGAGAATAATCATAGTCAATTTATTGTCTAATCTATGTTGACATACAGTCTAATACATGTAGAATGGCATTTGTTCGGCAGAGACGCCCTACGGGAGAACCGTGGAGGGGACAACAAGGAGGTGAGGGAACGTGAAGCTGGCGGAGGCCCTGGCGAACAGGGCGGACCTACAGAGGCGGATCGAGCAGATGCGGGGGAGGCTCCAGAAGAGCGCCCTCGTCCAGGAGGATGAGAGCCCACCGGAAGATCCCCAGGAGCTCCTCGATGAGATGGAGAGGCTCGTCTCCGAGCTCGAGAGGTATGTACGGCGCATCAACAGGACGAACCTCTCCGCGACGCTCGCCGACGGCGAGACGACGCTCACGGATGCCCTGGCACGCCGCGACGCCATGACGCTGCGTTACGGGCTCCTCAAGACCCTTGTGAGCACGGCATCTGACCGGTTGCCGCGCTACGGGCGGGCGGAGATCCGTATCCTGCCCGCCGTCGAGATAGGACCCCTGAGGCGCAGGATGGACGAACTGGCCCGCCAGAGGCGCGAGCTCGACACCGCCATCCAGCAGGCCAACTGGGCGATAGATCTCACGGAAGGTTAGACGGGGTCTCCAGTTCTCCAGCAGGTAACCCACGTCTTCGCGGGTGGTGGCGAACGCCGAGAGCGGCGTCGGCTCTCTAAACAAAGACGCATCACGGATTGGCTTCAGAAGCGACGAGCCCAGCACCTTTGACACGGGCACCGGGCAACGCGCAGCGTAACCACCGGGCGTAGGACCATCCGAACGAGGACAGGGTGAGGGCGGGCAAGGGGCAAGCGGAGAACAGCCGTAGGGCCTGGGGCAGAGAAGCGCCTCGGGCCCTTTCACGACCACCACCTCCCGAGGAGCGAGCCGGCGAAGACCACGGCCAGGAGCCGCAGCATCTGGACCGCAAGTACCAGCGGCGCGTCGGCCCCGGTACCCAGGGCTACGATCGCTACCGACTCTATCCCACCGGGCGTGGTCGCCAGGTAGGCCGTCATCCCGTCGATGCCGGTGAGCGCCGCGAGCGCCCATCCCAGGGCGGCGCACGCGAGTACGAGTCCCACAGCGGAGGCGAGGACGAAAGGAAACAGTCGTCCAGCCCTCCTTACAGATGCCCCATCGAAGAGCAGTCCCACCCACAGGCCGAGAACGAGGTAGGCTACCTGCGGCACGCCAGGGGGCCATGCAAGGTGCACCACACCGAGCTCCGCCAGAGCGACTCCGAGGATTAGCGGTCCAAGGAGCGCCCCTGCCGGTAGCCTGAGGCGTGTCCCGGCCAGTGCGCCGAGTACCGCGACCAGCACGGTCACGGCGTAGGTCGGCAAGGTACCCTGGACCAGAAGATCCACCCCTCCCGGTGCGGCCTGCAAGCCCTGAGCAGAGATCGTCTGTGGCGAAGCCCCAGCCACGAGCCGGCCGGCCAGCGTAGCCGTCACGACGACCACGACCACGCGCGTATACTGCATCAAAGCGACCAGGCGCGCATCGGCGCCCAAAGGGTCGCTCATCGCAAGCATCCCCGAGGCAGCACCCGGCAGCGCCCCCAGAGCCGCCGTCTTCCTATCTATGCGGACCAGGCCGGAGAGCAGCAGTCCGGCGCCCAGGCTCAAGAACAGGGTGCCGCCAACCACGAGGGTCACTGGCAGCCAGTGGCCGGCGACCAGGGGAAGGACGGACGGCCTGAAGGTGGCGGCGAGGATGCCGCCTACGACCGCGAGCGACGCCGTTCGACCCCAGCGCGGCACCGTCGGGTGCTCTTTCCACGCGAGCGCCACGGCGAGCGCGACGAGCATCGGTCCGACCAGCCACCCCGCGGGCAGACCTGTACTCTGGGCGAAGAGTCCGGCGAGCGAAGAACCCACGCCAAGGACCATCCATCCTACGGCAGTACGCATCGCCCTGAGGGTTTGGAGAAGATGACGACCCGGTGGTTAGACAGGGAACGGCAATCCTTCTCATGCGGTCCGTCGGGGGGAGAACAGGCCGATAGGATGCCGGGTCGAGCCGTCGATGGCGGGGAGGGGTGAATAAGGGCAAGAAGTGGGGCCGAGGCTTTGTGCCTCGACCCCAAGGAGGCGTAACCTTCGCCCCTGATAGACCTACTTCACCCTTTGCACAAGCGTGCCGGCTTGCTCGTCTTGCAGTCATTGGGCTTGAGACGATTGCCAGAACCGCTCTTGTCCCAGACGA
>JAJNDJ010000162.1 GCA_021156345.1 Rubrobacteraceae bacterium
GATGCCGGTCCACATGGAGACGATCTCGGCGATCTCGTTCTCACCGATGGAGACGCGCTTCTCCTCGATCTTACCCTCGCGCCAGGCCTTCTCGAGCTCGCGGCGCTGGGCGACGAGCTTGCGCTCGGAGTCCCTAAAGCGCGCGGCCTTCTCGAACTCCTGGCCGTCGATGGCGGCCTCCTTCTCGGAGCGCACCGCGGCGAGTTCCTCGTCTATCTCCTTGTAGTAGGGCGGCGAGGACATGGTCTTTATCCTCATCTTGGACGCCGCCTCGTCGACGAGGTCGATGGCCTTGTCAGGCAGGAAGCGGTCCGCGATGTAGCGGTCGCCGAGTTGCGAGGCGGCCTTGAGCGCCTCATCCGTTATATCTATGTTGTGGTGCGCCTCGTACTTCTCGCGCAGGCCTTTGAGGATGAGCTCCGTCTCCTCGACCGAAGGCTCCCCGACCTGGATGGTCTGGAACCTCCGCTCCAGTGCCTTGTCCTTCTCCACGTACTTACGGTACTCGTCTATCGTCGTCGCACCGATTACCTGGATCTCACCGCGCGCCAGGGCAGGCTTGAGGATAGAGGCGGCGTCTATGGCTCCCTCGGCGGCTCCAGCTCCGACCAGATTGTGGATCTCATCGATGAACAGGATGATGTCGCCGTGGTCTGTTATCTCCTTCATTATCTTCTTGAGGCGCTCCTCGAACTCGCCGCGGTACTTGGAACCGGCGACGAGGGCGCCCAGGTCGAGCGTGTAGACCTCTTTGTCTCCGAGGATCTCGGGTACCTTACCCTCTGCGATCTCCTCGGCCAGCCCTTCGACGATGGCGGTCTTGCCGACGCCGGGCTCACCTATGATGACGGGGTTGTTCTTGGTACGTCTGACGAGGATCTGCATGATCCTCGCTATCTCCTGGCTCCTGCCGATAACGGGGTCGAGCTTGTCTTCCTCGGCGTAGGCCGTGAGGTTCCTGCCGTACTGGTCGAGCTGGCGGGTCTTGGGCCGCTTGGCCTCCACCCCGCGCCCACCGCCGGACTCTCCACCCCCGCGGCTGCGGCTGCGGCCGCCGCCGAGCCTCCTGACGACCTCCCGCCTCACCTTGTCAGGGTCGACGTCGAGGTTGGAGAGAACCCTGGCTGCGACACCCTCACTCTCCCTGACCAGGCCGAGAAGGATGTGCTCCGTGCCGATGTAGTTGTGGCCTAGCTGCAAAGCCTCTCTTAGCGCGAGCTCCAGAACCTTCTTGGAGCGCGGCGTGAATGGCGCCTGCGCACCCGTGCCTTCCTCTCCGTATCCGACGATGCTCTCCACCTGTTCGCGCACCTCGTCGAGGGCTACGTTCAGGGAGTAGAGCGCCTGGGCAGCGACGCCCTCGTCCTCGCGAAGGAGACCGAGGAGCAGGTGCTCGGTGCCGATGTAGTTGTGGTTGAAATGACGGGCCTCATCCTGTGCGAGCACCACGACCTTGCGGGCCCGCTCCGTGGTGCCGGCTGACCTAAGTATACAACCGTTGGGCCAGTATTTCGGTACCTGCTTGGAGCTTTACGCTCTAAGCGCTATACCTCGTGTTGCGGTGAGCCGGCTAATCCTCCTGTAGCGCTTTACGGAAGACTATCGTCGCCCTCCTACCGATGTGGTGTCTCCTCTTACACGGAGAACCTCTCGCTGACCTGATCCGGGCCCAACCCGGCGATGAAAGGGCCGGCCTTGGGGCCGCTGGTCTTGCCGAGCAAGACCCTGTAGACGGCGGCGAAAGCCTTCTTGGGCTTGAGCCCGCGCTCGATGGCCGTCGAATACAGCACGTCCTGGATGGCCTCTGCGTCCATCTCGGCCTGGAGCCTCGCCGAGACCTCACGCAGGTACTCGCGTTGCTCGTCGTCGAGCGCTGCGGCCGCCTGCTCCGACTCGGCCGGGTCGAGCAACCCCACCCGCATCGACTCGGGAGCCCACTCCGCGGCCCAGTTGCGGGCGTAGTAGAGGTCATTTGCCAGCCCGCGTCCGATCGCCTCCTCGTACCCACCACGACGCAGCATCTGTGCGGCGGCGTCCGTGTCAACGCCTACGGTCTGGGCGACGGTGACGAGATGGGTGAAGGGGACGTAGGGCTGGCCGGTCTCTGCGCGGTATTCGTCCATAAAGCGCGGGAAGCCGCCCTCCAGGTCGATATCGAAGCGACGGGCGGGGTCGCGTCCGAGGATGATGCGCCTGACGGCGCCGGGGGGCATTATCCTGAGGAGATCCTCCGGCAGGAGCACGATACCCCGAGAGCTGCTCATGTCCCCGCGGCCCTTGAGCCCTATCCATTCGTACTCGTAGCGGCCCGGCACCGGGTAGTGGAAGACCTCGCGGGACATCCGATCAGCGGTGTCGGTCGAGCCGCCGCGACTGGTGTGATCCTTGCCGAAAGGCTCGAAGGTTACCCCAAGCGCCTTCCACCGGGCCGCGAGCTCGACCCGCCAACCAAGTTTGCCCTCGCCCCTGGAGTAATCGGCGCTGTCCTGCCAGCCGTCCTCATCCGCGAAGACGACGCTGGTCTGCTCCGGCAAGTGTTCCAGAACGCGCATCCCAGTAAGCTTCCCCGATGCCGCGCGGGGCAGGTAGGGCGACCAGTGCTCGGGCATCTTTCGATTCGTGACGTCCTGGAGGATCTCACGCAACTCGTCCGTGTGCTCCATGGCCTCGCTGGTTACCTCGGTGTAGACGCCCCGCTCGTACAGCTCGTGCGAGCGGAGCACTTCTATGTCCATCTCCATCTCTCTGAGCGCCTCTTCGAACGGCACGAGAAAATGCTCGGCGTAGGAGACATGGCAGCCTTCGGGGTCCGGTATGTGCGAGGATAGTGTCCGCATGAAAGATAAAGCGAACCTCCTCGCCTCGCTGCCGCAGAGCGTTCGCCACCGCCTCGGCGACCAGGACCTCGCGCAGGTTGCCAGCGTGGATGTTACCTGAGACGCTGATGCCGCTCACGACCACGTGCGGCCCCGCGCCCAGAGAATCGGCGACCCTATGGGCCCAGCCGGGTATGTTAATGCCGGTCGACCTGCCGGTCTCGCTCATGCGGTACTCCAACTGGATTCGGGGAGAAGCGGGCCGTGCGCTCCCGGCGTCCTAACTGGCCGCCTCGACGTTGACGATCTCGTACTCCGTCGCGCCGCGGGGGGTGGAGACCATGACCTTCTCCCCCACCTTCCTCTTGAGTACTGCCCGGCCCACCGGGGAGGCGTGGCTGAGTTTCCCGCTCGTCGGGTCCGACTCGTTGGCGCCGACTATCTGGAACGTCCGCTCCTGTCCCTTCCTGCCGACGACCCTGAGGGTTACCCGGGTACCGAGGTCGACCGCGTCTTCCTCGACTTCCGAAGGGTCGACAACCTTCACGTTGCGTACCCTGCGCTGGAGCTCACCGATCCGGCGCTCCAGCAAGCCCTGTTCGTTCTTCGCCTCGTCGTACTCGGAGTTCTCAGAGATGTCCCCGAACTCACGAGCCTGGCGGATGCGGTCGGCTACCTCCTTGCGACGCGTCTCGGTCAGGTATGCGAGTTCCTGCTGGAGCTTCTCGAGCCCTACCGGGGTAACCAACTCCTGGTTCTTATCGGTCATAAGCCGCGAGATTATAAGGGCGGGTGCAAAGGGTGTCAACGAGGAAACGCTGCGCGTTTCCGCACGCTCCGGCCTTTCAGGCCTCCGCTTGTCAGTACTTCAGCACGCCTCGGGCCTGCGGCCCTCGCTTGTCACCATGTCAGCATTGGCGTGCTGGCTGAATTGCTGGAATGCTCTCACGCGTTCATCTCGTAGAGCGCCAGCAGGCCCTTGAGGGTGAGGTCGGGGTCGAACTCCTGTATCTCGCGGCAGTAGGGCACTATGACCCCGGCCGGACCACCTGTGGCGATGACCTTGACGCCATCCTCGCCCAGTTCGTCACGGGACCTCCTGATCAGGGCGTCGACAGCGCCGGCGTAGCCGTAGATGAAACCGCTGCGGATGGAGTCTGGAGTATTTGTGGCTATGACCCTCGGTGGTTCTTCTTCGAGGTCCACGCTGGGAAGCTTGGCCGTTTTGGAGACGAGCGCGTCCAGCGAAACGTAGAGGCCTGTCAGGATGGCGCCCCCGAGGTAGCATGCTTCGCCATCAACGGCCTCGACGGTCGTCGCCGTGCCGATATCGACGATGATCGCGGGGAACCCGTAGTGCCTCCCTGCCGCCACGGCGTTGACGATCCTGTCGGCCCCGACGGCCCCTGGGTCGTCGTAGCGGTTGTCGAGGCCGGTCTCCATCTCCGCAGTTACCACGTAGTAGGGTACCCCGAAGACCTCAGAGGCGAGGTTACGATAGGAACGGGTGAGACCAGGCACGACGCTGGAGACTATCATCGCACTCACCTCGTCGGGGCTCAGACCCTCGAGCGCCAGAAGCCCCGCGAAGATGACGGCGAGCTCGTCAGCCGTCCTGTGCGCCTCCGTCGTGATACGCCACTCTCCCCGCGGCTCCTTGCCATCAATGAGCCCCAGAACAGTCTGTGTATTCCCAACGTCCACGGCCATCAACAAAGTTCTTCAGCCTCCCCGAACGTCAAGATTCCTCCCTCTTCCGCTACGGCAAGCAGCTCCAGGACCGTTCCGCGCCCCGGAATATACAGATCCGCATCCAGGTCCGCGAGCCCCCTGAGGTTGAACGTGCGCGTCACCCCCGCATGCGGCACCCGTAGATCAGGTTCCATAATGGTCTCTTCTCCGAACAGCAGCACGTCTATATCCACCGTGCGTGGGGTTTTCTCGCCCATTTCGCCGCGCTCGCGGCCGAGCGCGGCCTCGATCCCCTGGCAGTAGCGAAGCAACTCGATCGCGGGAACACCGCACTCCAGCTCGACCACGCAATTCAGATAGTCCGGCTGCTCCTCCTCGACCTCGACGGGTATCGTCTCGTAGACTTTCGACGTACCTTTGATCCTCGTCAGAGGACCTCGACCGAGGGCGACGATAACAGAGCTCAGGTACGCCATCCTGTCGCCCAGGTTGCTGCCGAGGCTGAGGAATGCGCGAGTCACCGGCGGGAGGTATGGAGCACGGCTTCGGCGACTGCGAGCGCTTCGCGGTTGGCGCGCACGTCGTGCACCCGGAAGAAGGTGGCGCCCCTTTCGTAGGCGAGCACTGTTGTCGCGACCGTGCCGGAGACGCGATCTCTCGCCTCTTGCACGCCTGTGATCTTCTCCATGAAGCTCTTGCGCGAGGCCCCGATCAGGACGGGGAAACCTAGATCTACTATGGCGTCAAGGTTTCGCAGGAGATCCAGGTTGTGGTCGAGGTTCTTCCCGAAGCCGATGCCGGGATCCAAGATCACGTTCTCGGGCCTGATGCCCGCCGCGACGGCATACTCGGCCCTCTCAGCGAGGAAGTTCCTGACCTCGCGCACCACGTCTTCGTAGTGGGGTTCCTTCTGCATGGTCTTCGGCTCGCCTTGCATGTGCATCAGGATCACCGGACATGCTGCCTCCTGTATCACGGAAGCTATGCGGGGATCGCCGCGGAGTGCGGTAACGTCGTTGACGAGGCTTGCGCCGGCTTCGAGGGCGGCTGTGGCAGTGCCTGACCGGTAGGTGTCGACCGAGATCACCGCCTCGGGGCGCACGGAGAGTATTCTCTCCAGTACAGGGATGACGCGCTGTATCTCCTCCTCCTGGGAGACCGGGTCCGAACCGGGGCGGGTGGACTCTCCACCGACGTCCAGGATGTCGGCCCCCTCGTCGAGCATGGTAGCGGCGTGCTCTGCCGCGGCTCCCGGGTCGAGGAACTCCCCGCCGTCGGAGAAGGAGTCTGGGGTGATGTTCAGGATGCCGACAACGGCAGGGCCGGGACCTGGCGTAAGCGTCCCGGCCCTGTCCGTGTTCCGGGCCGTGCGGCCCATCTAGTCCTGGTAGCTACCCCTGTAGCGGCCGTCGGAGTCTGGGACGGCACCGTTCGGTGAGATGCTATCCACGGCGTACTCCTCGATCAGGCGCTTCAGGTGATTGGCGTCTACGGTCTCGTACTCGATCAGCTCGGCGGAGAGCTTGTCCAGCAGCTCACGATTACGAACCAGTACGTCCTCGGCGGTGTCGTAGGACTCATCGACGATCCTGCGGATCTCCTTGTCTATCTGGAAGGCGATCTCATCCGAGTAGTCCGGCTGGTTGTTGAAGTCGCGGCCCATGAAGACCTGCCCCTGCTGGTGCCCCAAAGCCATGGGTCCGAGCTTCTCGCTCATCCCGAAGCGGGTGACCATCTGCCTTGCGGTCTGCGTCACTCGTTCGAGGTCGTTGGAGGCGCCTGTTGTGATCTCGTCGAAGACCACCCTTTCGGCGGCCCGCCCGCCCAGCATCATGGCGAGCTGCGCCATGAGCTGGCCGCGGCTCATCATAAAGCGGTCCTCTGTGGGCAGGCTCATGGTTACGCCAAGCGCCTGGCCGCGGGGGAGGAGTGCTCCTACGATGGCGTGCCCGCCCTCGTGGTAGGCTGTTATCTCCTTCTCCTTGTCTGAGATGAGGCGCGTCTTCCTCTCGGGACCGGCGATCACGCGGTCTATGGCCTCCTCCATCTCGGACATGTCGATCTGGTTCTTGTCGTGACGGGCCGCAAGGAGCGCAGCTTCGTTGACCAGGTTTGCAAGGTCTGCTCCGGTGAAGCCAGGCGTTCCCCTGGCGAGCGTGCCGATCTCCACGTCTGGGCCGAGGGGCTTGCCTCTTGTGTGTACCCTGAGGATCTTCTCTCTACCGGGCAAATCAGGACGGTCCACGACTATCTGGCGGTCGAAACGCCCTGGTCTGAGGAGGGCAGGGTCGAGGATGTCGGCGCGGTTGGTGGCGGCGAGCATGATGATCCCGCTCTTCGAATCGAAGCCGTCCATCTCCACGAGGAGCTGGTTCAGGGTCTGCTCGCGCTCGTCGTGTCCGCCTCCCAGGCCGGCCCCGCGCTGGCGGCCTACGGCGTCGATCTCGTCCATGAAGATGATGCAGGGTGAGTTCTGCTTGGCCTGCTCGAAGAGATCACGTACCCTCGAAGCTCCCACGCCGACGAACATCTCGACGAAGTCCGAACCCGAAATGGAGAAGAAGGGCACACCGGCCTCCCCGGCTACGGCGCGGGCGAGGAGGGTCTTGCCTGTCCCTGGAGGCCCGACCAGGAGCGCGCCCTTGGGTATACGAGCGCCGAGCTTCTGGAACTTCTGG
>JAJNDJ010000163.1 GCA_021156345.1 Rubrobacteraceae bacterium
GGTTCGCTGCCTGGATCTGTCCATGCACAAGCAGACACGCCTGCCGGTCGGGGACAGGTTGAGGGTGCGCGAGCACCGGCAGTTCCAGGAAGACACCACGTACATGAATTCCCTGGTCGACAAGATCATCGCGGAGCGCAAGGCCGGCACAGACCAACCGGAGACCAAAGACCTGTTGAACTCCATGCTCACCGGGGTGGACAGGGAGAGCGGCGAAAAGCTCGACGACGTCAACATCCGCTACCAGATCATAACCTTCCTCATAGCCGGCCACGAGACCACGAGCGGCCTGCTCACCTTCGCCCTCTACTTCCTGCTCAACAATCCCGGGCGACGACCTGTCTTCCCCGCCGACCAACGCCCAGGTGAACCACCTTAGGTACGTCTCGCAAGTGCTCAAGGAGTCGCTGCGCCTCTGGCCCACCGCCCCCGCCTTCACGCGGCACGCCTACGAGGATACGGCGCTGTGCGGGAAGTACCAGGTCGGCAAACAGGACTCGCTGATGGTGCTGACGCCGATGCTGCACCGTGACCCGAAGATCTGGGGCGATAACCCGGAGGCGTTCGACCCGGCCAACTTCACCCCCGAGGCCGAGCAGATCAGGCCGCCGAACGCCTACAAGCCATTCGGGACCGGCCAGCGCGCCTGCATCGGGCGCCAGTTCGCCCTGCTGGAGGCGACTCTGGTCTTGGGGATGATCCTGCAGCGCTTCGAGCTCATCGACCACACGAATTACGAGCTGAAGATAAGGCAGACCCTCACCATCAAGCCGGCCGATTTCCGCATCAAGGTTCGGGCGCGCACCGACCGCCCGGCAGCGGTTGCGTCGCCGCCCGCCCCCCCACCACCCGTCCAGGAAGAAGAACCCGAAACCGAGCCGGCTCCGGCGGTGCAGGGCAGCACGCCGCTCCTGGTCCTCTTCGGCTCCAACCTGGGCACGGGCGAGGCTATAGCGCACCAGATCGCCGACGACGGCAGGACCCAGGGCTTCACGACCACCGTGGCCCCGCTCGACGACTACGTGGAGAAGTTGCCGAGGGACGGGGCCGTGGTGATCGTCTCGTCCTCCTACAACGGCACCCCGCCGGACGACGCAGCCCGCTTTTTCGATTGGCTGTGCAACGATTCCCTTGGTACGGATGCCCTCGAGGGCGTTAGCTACACTGTCTTCGGGTGCGGCGATCGCGACTGGGCGGCGACCTACCAGCGGGTGCCCAAGATGATCGATAGCGAGATGGAGGCGTACGGGGCCAGGCGCGTCTACCAGCGCGGCGAGGGCGATGCGAGCGACGACTTCGACGGTGAGTTCCGCGGCTGGTACGAGCACCTGTGGAACTCGCTGGCCGGCGCGCTTGGTACCTCGGTGGAGCCGCCCGATGCCATCGTCAAGGGGCATCGCTACGAGGTGGAGCTTGTCACGGAACCCGTGGAGGCCAGTCCCCTCGTCGCCGAGTACGGCGCCAGGCCGATGGAGATCCTGGCGAACCGGGAGCTGCAGAACAAGAGCGGCCCGCACCCCTCGGAGCGCTCGACCCGCCACATCGTGCTCGCGGTGCCAGAAGGGGTGACCTACGAGGCGGGAGACCACCTCGGGATCCTCCCGCGCAACAGCACCGCGCTGGTACGCCGCGTCACGGAGCGCTTCGAGCTCCCCGAAGACGCCCTGATACGCATCAGGAAAAACACCGCGAGCAAGACGTTCTTGCCGGTCGACACGCCGGTCTCGGCATCGTCCCTGCTCTCGGCCTACGTGGACCTGCAGGGCGTCGCCCGACGCTCGGAGATACAAGTGCTCGCCGAATACACTGAGTGCCCCCCGGAAAAGGAGAAGCTGCTGGCCCTCGGCGGCGACGACCCGGATGGCGTCGCCCGCTACCGGGAGGAGGTACTCTCGAAGAACGTCTCCCTGATCGACCTCCTCGAAGAACACCGTTCCTGCGAGCTGCCGCTCAACGTCTACCTCGAGCTACTGCCGCAGCTCAAGCCCCGCTACTACTCGATCTCCTCTTCCCCCCTGGTAGATCCCACGAGGCTCAGCATCACCGTCGGGGTGGTGGAAGGCCCCGCGCGGTCTGGTCTGGGCGAGTACCAAGGGGTCTGCTCCTCCTACCTCGAGGAGCAGGCCGTCGGCAGCGCGGTGGAGGGCTTCGTGCGTCCCCCCAGCACGCCCTTCGTGCCGCCGCAGGACCCGTCCACGCCGATGATCATGGTCGCCGCGGGCACCGGGCTTGCGCCCTTCCGCGGGTTCCTCCAGGAGCGCGCCGCGGTCAAGTCGCGGGGGGAAGAGGTCGGACCGTCCTCGCTGTACTTCGGCTGCCGCAATCCCAAGCAAGACTACATCTACGAGGAGGAGCTCGAAGCGTTCGCCCGGGAGGGAGTCGCCGATCTCGAGTGCGCGTTCTCGCGGCTCGATGGGCAGCCGAAGACCTACGTGCAGGATCGCATAAAGGCGCAGCGGGACGATATCTGGACCGCCATCCAGGATGGCGCAACAATCTACGTGTGCGGGGATGCTGGCAGGATGGCGCCGGACGTCGAGAAAGGCTTCGTCGCGCTGTATCGAGAAGAGACCGGGGCCAGCGAGCAGGATGCCGAGTCGTGGATGGCCGGGCTCAAAGAGTCGAATCGCTACCTGGTCGACGTCTGGCCGCGTAACTAGCGTCCCTCCGCCGCGAGCCGTGGGAGCGCCAATAAACAGTAACCAGGTACACGGCGAGGTGTCGTATGAGGGGTGTCGCTTCGGGGTGAGTCATGTTTCGAAATCGCAGTGGTAGTCTGATCCGCCTAGGCATACTGGCCCTGCCCGCCGCCGGCCTGCTAGGGCTGGTGGGCCTGCTCAGCAGGTACAGCGTCCCGAACCCGCGCGTCGATCCCGAGGTGGCCGCCCGGTTCGCCAGCTCGAGCTATTACTTCGCGAGCCAGTTCGCGGGGAACGTGGTCGGGATGACGCTCCTGATCTTCGGCATACTTGCCCTGACGGCGTTTCTGTCGGAGACCCGCGTGCGGGGGCTAGCCCTGGCGGCGATGATCCTGAGCATCGCCGGCATCGCGCCGATCCTGTCAGCCCTGGGCGTCACCACGTACGCCCTCCCTGTGCTCGGGCGTGCCTACCTGGGCGGCCAATCAGACGCCCTGGTCATTGTCCACACCATATTCCACAACCCGTTAAGAGTAATATTCGTCCTGGCCTTCTTCTCTTACGGAGCGGGATTCATCCTCTTTTGTGTAGCCATCTGGCGCTCGGGAGTTCTGCGCAAGGGGGCGGCGATCTCCCTGGGCCTCCACGCCCCTCTCGTCTCCAGCTTCGTCCGGCCGCAACCGAGCCCGGTCGTGGTCCTGGGGGCTTTGCTTTTCATCCTGGGGAGCACCCTGATCGCTCTCGACGTCCTTCGGGGAACTTCGAGAGGGAGCCGGAGCGCGGCGGGTAAGGCAACCCCAGATGATCCAACGAGATAAATAACCTGCGATCGCCATCCCGACCGAAATGGAGGATAGACGCTGATCTGCAGACGGCCGCCCTCGTCGGGGTCGACGGCTCCGTTGACTGGCTGTGCTTCCCCGGTTCGACTCGCCGGCCTGCTTCGCCGCGCCGCTCATCCCGCGCGTTGGGTTTCTGCCTTACGACGAGCGCGTGGTAGGTACCATCGAGGCGATAAGCGAGGAACTCAGCGAAGCCAGATACAATGACTGTAACGGGACGCGATGCATGTGCGCCTGATCCCTCCGGTCTATGCGCCGGCACCCTTCGGGTGGCATCATGGTCAAGGTGTCGACCCGTTGCCCTGCTATTAGAGAGGACGGGCTTACCGACAAAGAGCATGTAGAGACGGCGATAGATATCTTCTTGAGTGGTCTTCGGGCCGGAAGATAGGAGAGTGCATGCATGCCGAGAGACCAATAGAGAAACGTGAGGCGACGCATGAGGTTCATGAC
>JAJNDJ010000164.1 GCA_021156345.1 Rubrobacteraceae bacterium
TATCGGGCACGGCATCTTCCAGGTTGGGTACTTCCGGCCTCCGATGGTGTCGAAGGCCGTACAGGGGATGTACTTCGTCGGCGCGAGCACCAGGCCGGGCACCGGGGTGCCGCTCGTTACCATAGGGGCCAGGCTGGTGGCCGACCGCATAGGGCGGGAGGTCGGCGGCTCTTGAAGCTCGACCCTGCTGGCGGCAAGAAGCTCGACGGCGGTCTCTCGCTCACCGAGAGCTACGAGCTTTGCCGCAAGGTTCAAAAGGCTCACAGCAGGACCTACTATTTCTCGACCAGGCTGTTCCCCGCCGAGGTAAGGCCGCGCGTACACGCCCTCTACGCCTTTATGCGCTACGCCGACGAGATAGTGGACACACCACACGACCTGCCGCTCGACGCCCAGCTCTCAGTCCTGGAGGAGTTCGAAGCCGAAACGATGGCGGCCGTCGCGGGTGAGCAAGTCCCCAACCCCGTTCTGCGCGCCTATGCGGACACGGTGCGTGCCTGTGGCATAGAGCCGGGGACCATAACCGCCTTTATGGAGAGCATGAAGATGGATACCCGCGTCTTCCGCTACCAGACATTCTCTGACCTCGAGAAATACGCCTACGGGAGCGCCGCAGTCGTCGGCCTGATGATGTGCAGGGTCGTAGGGGTCCCCGAAGGGAGGGCCGACCCCCACGCCGAGGCCCTCGGCGTCGCCATGCAGCTCTCCAACTTCCTGCGCGACGTCGGGGAGGACTGGCGGCGCGGGCGGGTGTATCTGCCGCTGGAGGACCTGGCGCAATTCGGGTATACGGAGCGGGATCTCGCTCTGAGTGTCGTCGACGAACGCTTCGTCGCGCTGATGCGCTTCGAGATAGACAGGGCGCGGCGACTCTACGAAGTCGCCGATGGGGGGATGGGCTACATCCCGAGGGGGAGACGTTACCCCGTGATCGTGGCGCGCGAGCTGTACGCGGCGATCCTCGACCGCATCGAAGCCCAGCGATACGACGTCTTCTCCCGCAGGGCGCAGGTCTCGCGCCCCGCCAAAGTCCTGGTCGCTGCCAGGTGCGCAGCCAGCGACCCCGGCGAAATAGCAGACCGCATCCGCTACAGGCGGACCAGCCAAATAGACACGCCAGATTGAAATCGCGTGGCTATAGTGCTGTAATTGCCCGGTCACTTGCCCCAAGAGTGGGCCATGACACTCATCGAGAGCGGCGGAGGGACGGGCCCTGAGAAGCCGCGGCTACCGGCGAGGCGCTTACGTCTCGCGTCGGGTGCCAACTCCCGCGGAGCAGACTCCGGCAGATGAGGTGCAAGATTGGTCGCAGCCTCTCTCCTCCGCGAATGTGTGAAAAAAGAGGAGAGAGGTCTCTATCTTGAGTTCGAACTTGAGAGAGCTACTCGAGACGCGGGTCCTGATCGGGGACGGCGCCGTTGGCACGCTGCTCGGCGAACGCGGCGTCGGCTTCGGCCACCCCTACGCCCGCGCGAACCTCTCCCACCCAGAGATGGTCATGGATATCCACGTGGAGTATCTGAAGGCGGGCGCTGAGGCCATAGAGACCAACACTTTCGCCGCCAACCGGTTCAAGCTCGAGACCCACGACCTCCAAGAGAGGGTGCGTAAAGTAAACGCCGAGGGCGCCAACCTCGCCCGTAAGGCTGCCCGTGCCATCGCAGGAACAGGGGACAGGGCGCTCGTCCTCGGGGCCATCGGTCCGCTCGGACGTCCGCTCGCCCCGGTAGGTCCCGTCAGTCCAGACGGGGCGAAGTCCGTCTTTCTGGAGCAGGCCGAAGCGCTCCTCGAAGGCGGGGCAGACGCGATCCTCCTGGAGACCTTCACCGACCTCTCCGAGCTGCGGCTCGCCTACGAGGCGGTCGAGACCCTGGGCGCTCCGGTCCTGGCATACAAGACTTTCGTCGAGGACGGCGAGACGCTTGCCGAAGGTCTGCCAGAGCGGGCTGCGCGTGAGATCTCCTCCTGGGGCGCCGACCTAACGGGGGCGAACTGTACCGTCGGTCCGCAAAGGATGGTGGAGATCATCGAACAGATGGCAGCCGGGACGGGCCCTGTCGCGGCCTTCCCCAATCCCGGCCTCCCCCAGCTCGTCGGTGGCCACATCCGATTTCAAAGGGACGTCGACCACTTCGCCGAGTACGGAGTGAAGCTCGCCGAGGCAGGGGCGCGGCTCGTAGGCGGCTGCTGCGGGACCACCCCGGACCATGTCAGGGCGCTCTCCAGAGCGCTGCGGGACTTCAGGGTCGGAGGCAAAGGGACACGCCGCCGGGTGGGCGTGGTGGAGCAGGCCGGACGGACGGAAGTTGCGGCAGAACCCGTCTCTGAGTTCGCGGAGCGGTTGCGTACCGGCTTCGCCGTGACGGTCGAGGTCGACTTGCCGCGCGGTAACGCCATCGCGCAGGTCGTCGAGGCCGCACGCAGGTTGAAGGAGCGTGGAGTCCACGCCATAGACATCTCCGACGGGGCGCGGGCCAGGCTAAGAATGCACCCCGTGGCGGCGGCCAGGATCGTACAGGAGGAGGCGGGCATCGAGGTCGTCGCCCACATCTCATGCCGCGATAGGAACATTATCGGGTTGCAGGCCGACCTGCTCGGGGCGGCGGCATTGGGAGTAAAGAACATCCTGGCCGTGACGGGCGACCCGGCCCAGATCGGGGACTACCCGGAAGCGACCTCGGTCTTCGACACCGATTCGATCGGGCTCGTCCACGTCCTCTCCAGGATGAACCGGGGGGAGGACCTCGCGGGCAACCCGGTAGGGGAGCCGCCGGGCTTCCTCGTGGGTGCGTCTTTCAACCCTACGGCAGAAGATCTGGACCAGGAGGTAGAGAAGCTAAGGCGCAAGGTCGAGGCGGGTGCCCACGCCTTCTGGACGCAGCCCGTCTTCGAGATAGGGGCCCTGGAGAACGCGCTGGAGCGTATCGGTGACGCTGGGGTATGCATCCTGCTCGGCCTCATGCCCCTCCGCAGCGCCAGGCAGGCGGAGTTCCTCCACCACGAGGTGCCCGGTATACACATCCCCAAGCACGTTCGTGAGAACCTGGCCAACCTCCCCCCCGAAGACGCCCCGAAATATGGCGTCGAGGTCGCCCAGAGGCTACTCGTCGAGGCGCGGCCCATGATAGGGGGCGCGTACATAATGCCGCCGGCCAGTGCGCCAGACCTCGCAGGGGATGTGCTCCAGGCCATCAGCATGCCCACGGGGAGATAGGAGTCGATGGTTCTCCAGCGCACGAAGAACGAAGAGAGGCAGGCCAGATTGTACGAGTTCCGGGCACTGCTAGAGCAGCGCATCGTGCTTCTGGACTGTGCCATGGGGACCATGATCCAATCCTACGGGCTCTCCGAAGAGGACTACCGGGGGAAACGCTTCATCGACCATCCAGGAGAGCTAAAGGGCAACAACGACCTGCTCTCCATCACCCAGCCAGGGATAGTCAGGGACATCCACGAAGCGGCGATGGACGCGGGATCGGACATCATCGAGACGAACACTTTCAGCTCGACCTCCATCGCCCAGGCGGATTACCAGATGGAGGACCTGGCCTACGAACTGAACTACGAGGCGGCCCGCCTGGCCCGCGAGACCGCGGACGCCTACACGGAGAAGCCCCGCTTTGTGGCGGGCGCCCTCGGGCCGACGAACCGCACGGCCTCGCTCTCGCCTGACGTCAACAATCCGGGCTTCAGGAACATCACCTTCGACGAGCTAGCCAAATCCTACGCATGAACGCCAGGGCTGCCATCTTCGGGATCACGTCTTACCTCGAAGAGCAGGGCCTCGACGTTCCCATCATGATCTCGGGCACGATCACGGACGCGAGCGGACGCACACTCTCGGGGCAGGTGACCGAGGCTTTCTGGAACTCCGTGCGCCACGCGAACCCCATAAGCGTGGGGCTGAACTGCGCGCTCGGATCGAAGGAACTGAGACAGTACATCGAGGAGCTCTCCCGGATCTCCGACGTCCCAGTCAGCGCCTACCCGAATGCAGGGTTGCCCAACGAGTTCGGGGAGTACGAAGAGCTGCCGGAGATGATGGCGGCCGAGATCAGGGAGTGGGCAGAGGCCGGCTGGCTTAACATCGTCGGCGGCTGCTGCGGGACGACGCCGGATCACTTGAGGGCCATAGCCGAGGCGGTCTCCGGCCATCCGCCGCGTGAGATACCGGAGATCCCCAAAAAGCTCAGGCTCTCGGGGCTCGAGCCGTGCAACATCGGGCCCGACTCGCTGTTCGTGAATGTCGGCGAGCGGACCAATGTCACGGGTTCGGCACGGTTCAAGGAGCTCATTTCGAACGAAGACTACGAGACGGCGCTTGACGTGGCGCGCCAGCAGGTGGAGAACGGCGCACAGGTCATAGACATCAACATGGACGAGGGGATGCTCGAAGGGGAGGAGGCGATGGTCCGTTTCCTCGACCTCGTTGCCTCAGAGCCCGACATCTCGCGGGTGCCCGTCATGATCGACTCCTCCAGGTGGTCGATCATCGAGGCCGGCCTGAAACGGGTGCAAGGCAAGGCTGTGGTCAACTCCATAAGCCTCAAGGAGGGAGAAGAAGAGTTCGTCAGGCAGGCGCGATTACTAAAACGGTACGGTGCTGCGGTGATCGTGATGGCCTTCGACGAAAGAGGCCAGGCCGGCACAAAGGAGCGGAAGGTCGAGGTATGCGAACGCGCCTACGGCGTCCTTACAGAGGAGGTCGGTTTCCCGCCCGAGGACATCATATTGGACCCCAACGTCTTCGCCATCGCCACCGGCATCGGGGAGCACGACAACTACGGTGTCGACTTCATCGAGGCGGTGCGTGAGATCTCCACTACCCTCCCCCACGCCAAGACCTCAGGCGGTATCTCGAACGTCTCGTTCTCGTTCAGGGGCAACGACCCGGTGCGGGAGGCTATCCACGCGGTCTTCCTTTACCACGCCATTAAGGCAGGCCTGACGATGGGCATAGTGAACGCGGGCCAGCTCGCCGTCTACGACGAGATAGACGAAGACCTGCGCGAGGCCGTGGAGGACGTTGTCCTGAACCGCCGCCCCGATTCTACCGAACGCCTGCTTGCCCTGGCGGAGAGGTACCGCGACCGTGGCGACTCGGTAACGGAGGAGAAGGACCTAGAATGGAGGGGCTGGCCTGTCGAGAAGAGGCTCGAGCACGCGTTGGTCAAGGGCATAGCCGAGTTCGTCGAGGAGGACACGGAGGAGGCGCGCCTCCAGGCCAGGCGTCCGCTCGAGGTGATCGAAGGTCCGCTTATGGATGGTATGAACGTCGTCGGAGACCTGTTCGGCTCAGGCAGGATGTTCCTGCCTCAGGTCGTAAAGAGCGCCCGCGTGATGAAGAAGGCCGTCGCCTACCTCATCCCCTTTATCGAGGAGAACGGGGGCGAGGCCCGCAAGCCGAACGGCACGGTCGTGATGGCTACCGTCAAGGGCGATGTACACGACATCGGGAAGAACATCGTCGGGGTCGTGCTGCAGTGCAACAACTTCGAGGTCATAGATCTCGGCGTTATGGTGCCTTCGGCGAAGATCCTTCAGACCGCCAGGGAGAAGGGCGCTGACGCCATCGGGCTCTCCGGCCTCATAACACCCTCTCTGGACGAGATGGTTCACAATGCTAAAGAGCTGCAGCGCGAAGGCTTCGACATACCCTTGCTCATCGGCGGGGCTACGACCTCCCAGACGCACACGGCGGTCAAGATAGCACCCGGCTACGAGCAGCCCGTGATCCACGTGAAGGACGCATCGCGCGCCGTCGGGGTGGTCCAGAACCTGGTGAGCGACGGCCGCAAGGCCAGCTACGCCGAGCAGATCGCCGCCGACTACGAGCTGGTCCGGCGCAAGCACGAAGGACGCCGCTCGAAGACCAGGCTCACGACGCTGGAGAGCGCGCGCGCCAACCGCTCGAAGATCGACTGGGAAGGCTATACCCCGCCGAAGCCCAATGTTCTAGGCATACACACGTTCGGCGACTACGAATTGCAGAAGATAAGGCCCTACATAGACTGGACGCCCTTCTTCCACTCCTGGCAACTCAAGGGCAGCCATCCCAAGATCTTCGAAGACCCCGAGAAAGGCCCGGAGGCCAGAGAGCTCTTCGCCAACGCGCAGGAGCTACTGGACCGCATCATAGCCGAGAAGTGGCTCACGGCCCGCGCAACCTTCGGCCTCTTCCCCGCGAACGCCCTGGAAGGCGATTCCGTAGAGGTCTATGCCGACGAATCGCGCGAAGAGGTGCTCGCCAGCCTCGACTTCCTGCGCCAGCAGAAACAGAAGCCGCCTGGCCGTCCGAACCGCTCCCTCGCCGACTTCGGCTTCGCTTCGAGGAAGACAACGACGACTACAACGCTATTATGGTAAAGGCGCTCGCCGATAGGCTTGCCGAGGGCTTCGCCGAGCTCATGCACAGGCGGATCCGTACGGAGTTCTGGGGCTACGCGGCGGACGAGGATCTGGACAACGCGGCCCTGATACGGGAGGAGTACAGCGGGATCCGCCCGGCCCCAGGATATCCTGCCTGCCCGGAGCACACGGAGAAGCAAACCCTCTGGAGATTGCTCGACGTGGAGAACAATGCTGGCATCACGCTGACCGAGAGCTGCGCGATGTCGCCGGGCGCCGCTGTCAGCGGCTACTACTTCTCACACCCTGATTCCACCTACTTCGGCGTGGCCGAGATCGGACGCGACCAGGCACAGGACTACGCCAAACGCAAGGGTTGGACCCTGCGAGAGGCCGAGAAATGGCTCTCCCCGAACCTCGGCTACGACCCCGAGTCGGGACAGAAGAGCAACGGAGCTTCAGTAGTCCCGCAATCCGGGAGCAAGTCTGCACGCTGAGGACTAACGGAGTCGAACTTCGTCGAATCCTAGCGTGGTGACGAAAGCGCGGATGCTATCTTCTGCGTTCCGCTCCGCGGTCTCTAGAATCTTGTGTTCCCTGGCGGCGGCTTCGATCTTCTCCACCGCCCGCAGACGGGCCATTTCGACGAGATCATCATCGGGGCGAACGTTCAGGGGACTGAAGTCACGGTCATAGACGCGGGTCTTCTCCTCGTCGAGGCTGGATGAAAGGATCTCGGGTTCAGGCAGATCGATGGTGACGGTGTCCCCACTCACGCTGACATCATCTTTTTGGATGTCGCCCAGGTCCACCCCGGCCTCGACGTTCCCGGTGGCTATTACGATGACCTTCTCGCCGGAGAACAGGCGGTCCACAATGTCCCCGCCGCTCTCCCTGGTCACGGGGACAGACTCCGTCCAGCGCACCGTGGCGAGCTGGTCGAGCTCCTGTATCCCTTCCACCACCACGGGCCCCGTCGTCGTACGTGGCGGCTTCTCTCCGAGAAGCGGCCCCACTATGGGAAGCAACGAGCCATAGCGCGCGAGCCCGACGCCGAGCGCCACGCCCAAGACGACGATAACGAGCGCCAGAACGAGCGTCGTTCCCAATCCGCCGCCCTTGTTGCCCATCGATCGCCTCCCATGAAAGCTCCCGAAAGCAAGATTCTAGCACCAGGGAGGTCAGCAGGGCACAAGCTCTCTGTCACCTGAAACCTTCTTTACGCCTGGATATTCGTCTCGCGCCAGCGGGTGTGCACGCCGAGGCCCCCGGCCTCAGGGAACTCCTCGCCCTTGGAGAGCTGTACCCGGACCGGGGGGAGCATCGTCCCTCTGTCGCAGATGTAGGTGCCCGAGATAGGGGCCTTCTCGCCGGGCCTGAAGGTGGGTGCGTAGGGCTTGTAGCGGGCGAGTATGTCTTCCAGGTCGGCCATTACAGGGTGACCGAGCGGGCCTCATTGAAACCCGGCGTCTCTACGAGGGCGTTCAGGACTTCCTCGGGGACGGGCTCGTCCACGGTGACGGCCATCGCCGCGCGGGAACCAGGCTCGCCGCGGCCGACGGCCATGTTGCCGATGTTGATGCCGTGCTCCCCGAGGATACTGCCGAGCTTGCCGATCATGCCGGGCCTGTCCTCGTTACGGATGAAGAGCATGTACTTCTCGGGCACCACGTCGAAGTCGAATCCCATCGCTTCGACGAGCCGCGGCTGC
>JAJNDJ010000165.1 GCA_021156345.1 Rubrobacteraceae bacterium
CTCGAAGCCGGTGGAGAGGAACTCTATACCCATCTCGCGCAGGCGGTCGTTCATGGAGGCGTTGTGGATCATGTCCCCTGTGATGAAGATGCGCCTGTCAGGAAACTTCTCTCTGGCCTGGAAGGCGTAGTCCACAGCCCTGTCTACCCCGTAGCAGAACCCGAACTCATCGGCGAGGCGGATCGTAAGGCCGTCGGTCTCGAAGACGTTGCCGTTCTCACGGACCCTGTCAACGACCTCAGAGCGATAGTCCCGGTCCAGAAGATGCTGGACGTTCTCCCGCATCTTGAAACCTCTACGGAAGTATTTCTGCTCCGTCACGCTCACCTCTCGTACCCAACGTTCGTTTCCCGTGCTCGAAGTTGAGTGTAGCGCATCTATCCTCCCGCGTCGGAGAGGAGTGTGGCGCAAATCACGGTCGCTGCAAATGTAAATTGGGTGTAAAATCTAGCGCCGTGGACCGTAGAGCAACCATCATGGTCGCAGACGACGACGTAGAAGCCCTGGGGCGCTCCGCCAGAGCCCTGAAGAATGCGGGTTTCCGCGTGGTCTCGGCGACGGACGGCCGCACGGCCCTCCAGGAGGCTCTCACCCGCAGGGTCGACCTCATAATCATGGACGTTTCTATCCCCCAGCTTAGCGGCGTAGAGACGTGTCACTGCTTGAAGGCGATGCCCAAGACCCAGAAGATCCCCGTGGTCCTCACCGCAGCCAAGAAAGACCCGGCCGCGAAAGCGCTCGCCGAACGCACGCAAGGCTCGGTACGGGTACTGAGAAAACCCTTTACCGACGAAGACCTCCTCTCCGTCGTCAGACAGGTCGCCCGCCCCAAGTCCCTGATCTAGGGTATCTGGTTCACCTCGCGCGTCCCGGTACGACGCGGTGGTAAGATCGCTCCCCGTAAAAGCCGCTACAGGAGCACTGTTTCTTGGGACTGAGCAAGCGCCGCAAAGCGCTCATAAAGCTCGCCACGCTCATCGAGACCTTCCTGGCCGCCTCGCTCAGCCCGGCGTTCCGGGTCCTGCTCTTCTTCGGTCTCTCGGCCCTCGTCGTGGCTACGCTCTTCCCACACGAAACGGCCAAAGACCTCGTAAGCAGGGAGGGGGATTATGGGTGAGACCGGTGGTGAACTGACCCTGGACGATCTCCCTGGTCCACCCCTCTTCAAGCTGGTCGATCCCGAAGGAAGGGATGTCTTCCAGGAGACCGAGGTAGGCGGCGAAGCGGCAAAGGTCAGCGCCCTGTTCTCGGACAGAGAGCTCGCAGGAGAATTCTCCGCTGGTGCGGCCGCGCACGGGATGGAAAGCCTCTCTGGCCTGGATCCAAGGGAGCTCTCCGACTGGGGCTCAGTAGAAGTCTTCGCGCTCTCTGGAGCCGACTACGTACTCGTCGTCTCCGATAGAGGCGCCGGTCTGTTCCACGCCGGTGACGTGTCCCAGAAGGCTGAGGAGATGGCCGGTGAGATCCCCTTCCCGCTGTATATGATCTCCGACGAGAGGGGGGAGGCGCCCCTGATCACCGTCGAGGTCGACGACGGAGAGGTCCTGGTAGCAGCGCTCTTCAGCTCACCCGGGAACGCCCGCGACTTCCGCGAACGCGCCTCTCACCTCGACCTGCCGGACAGCCTCGGTACCATAGATGACAAGGACGGCCTCAGACGCCACGCGCTCGTTGCTCGCGAAGCGGGAGCGACCTACGCTGTCATAGACCCCGCATCAGGTCTCACAGAGGCGATCCCGATCGAAGAGCTGTGAGTACCTTGAAACCGACCCTCTGCACGGATGTTGACTCCACCATCTGGGACACGGGCGCCTGGGTCTGTTCGGCAGTCCTCGACATCACAGGCGAGACGCTCGATATAGACAGGATCACCACCTGGACTCACATCCTCGATACCTACGGCGAAAAGACAACGACCGCCATCTTCGATCGCGTCTTCGACCCTGAGCGCGTTAGGGACCGGCAACCCTACCCTCGCGCCCCAGAGGTGCTGCGCACGCTGCAGGAAAGGTATGGCATACACATCCACTTCGTAACCCACAATGATCCCGAGATCATGGCCCCACATCTCGGGCCCTGGCTCAGAACCCACTTCGGCCCCGATGTGGGACTTACGATTACCACAGGTGACAAGCTCGATATCCTGGAGGAACTGGGTGCCTTCGGGCTAATAGACGACAGGCCTGAAACCATTGGGCGGGTCGCCGACGCCGGTCTGTGGACGGCGGCCAAAACTCAGCCCTGGAACCGCGACCTCCTCACCAGGAGAAGCGACGTACACGGCTTCTCCCACTGGCAAGAAGTCCCCAATCTCCTCCCTATAGCATACAGGACCGGCATCGTTTAGAGGCCATCGTCCCCGGCATCGACCCACCACGAACGAAAGCTGACAAGCGCCCGACAGGGCGCGTGCTGTACTGTACTGTAACCTTCCCTGTGTCGGACACGGGACGAGAAGGAGAGACGTTGGAGGATGCTGAGAGCAAGGAGGGCATGCGGGAAGACGCGCCGCAGATCGAGGGTTTCTTGGGCCGTGGGAGACCGGTCACGGTCTCGGCCAGAACCGGAGTCGATCTGGAGGGCTATGTCTGCGACCAGAACGAGAGCGGCCTGCTCCTCGACGCCAGGGACTCCAGCGGGGACCCGACCGGCTATGAGTTCCTTCCCTGGTCGAGCATCGAGCGTGTGAGCGCCGGATAGCGTCGGCGCTCCTCAGAACGAGAGAGAAGACATACCAACCGCTCTAACCGGCCACTCGCTCCAGGACATCGAAGAGCCGATACACGTCCAATTCGGTATTGTAGAGGTGGGGCGAGACGCGCACACTCGGGCCGCGCACGCTGACGTAGATGTTGTGGGTCGTAAGCCGGGTGGGGAGGTCATCAGGGGCGTCAGGGCCGAGCATCAGCCCGATCATGTGCCGCGCCCGCCTCTCTTTGGGGATCGTCGCGAGCCCGTGTTCTCCGGCCTTCTCTTCTATGAGATCTGTCAACGTACCAATGGTCTCCGAGACGTTCTCTACTCCCCAGTCGAGGAGCTGGCGCAGTGCCTCGGCAGCCATAGGGAGCAGGGCGAAGTTGCTCCGTTCCCCTACGTCGTAGCGTCTGGCGCCAGGCTGGAAGGCGTCCTGGTAAGCCACCAGCCCCGAGAAGTCCTGGCTTCCGCGGCGGTTGATCCAGTTGTGCTCTATGGGCTTCCCCTCCCGATACTCCTCCCCGACATACATAAACCCGACACCATATGGTCCGAGCAGCCACTTGTACGATGCGGCGACGAGAAAGTCAGGCCGGACCTCCGATACGTCGAAGGGATGCGCCCCAAGCGACTGTATCGCGTCGACGACCAGCGCCGCCCCCGCTTCGCGGACCCTCTCACCGACGCGTGCGAGGTCGACGAGCGATCCGTCGGTCCAGTGGCAGTTCGGGACGGCCACAACGGCGGTGCCTGAGTCGATCTCCTCGAGCAGGGCACGGGTCCAGTCGAAATCTTCTGGACGGGGTAAGGTGACGAGCCTCGCCCCGCTCCGCTCCGCAAGCTCGCCCCACGCGTAGACGTTGGATGGAAACTGGTCCTCGAGGATTACTATCTTCTCTCCTTCTCGCACATCCAAGTTCGCCGCTGCGACGGAGATCCCATAGCTGACGGAAGGAATGATCGCGACGCCGTCGGCATCCCCGCCGACGAGCCGCGCGAACAGTGCCCGGTTCTCTTCCGCATCCTCGAAGAAG
>JAJNDJ010000166.1 GCA_021156345.1 Rubrobacteraceae bacterium
TCGTAACCCTCGTCGTACATATCTACGTACTCTTCCGGAGGGTCCCACGGCGCGTGAGGGTCGTAGCAGTCCACCACAAGGAAGAACGGTCTCTCGGATCCGGTGATCTCCAGGAACTCGGAGGCCCTGGTGAAGACCTGAGGGGCGAACCAGTCCTCTTCCGATCCGCGGTACGCCGTATTGGCGAAGTACCGCTGGAAGTACGTTCTGCTCCCCGTCCCCATAACGGCTCTATTCACCAGCGCCTGCTCGACCTTCCCGGGAGGGCACGTATAGAGTGGTCTGTAGCTGTCTGTGGTCTGCCCCCGGATAAAATCGAAGGCGTCGAAGCCGCGGTGGAAGTTCATGGAGGCGTCGTACTGCTGCAGGTTATCGGTGACGAACATCGTCTCGTAGTCCGCGCTCCGCATAGTCTCCGCGAGGGTGATCTGGTCGTTGGGGATCGGCTGCCAGCCTTGAAGACCGACATCTATGCCCCTGTAACGTCGCCAGTCCTCGAAAGGCCAGGTCCTGAGGCCCGTGTGTATGGCCCTCCTCGCGCAGATCGTCGGTGCGGACTCGGGATAAGCCCTACTAAAGCGCAGGCTCTCCTCTGCGAGAGCGTCCAGGTTGGGGGTCTGGATCTTATCGTTACCGTAGACGCCGACGTGATCCTTCCTCAGGCTGTCCATGATGATCAGCACCACGTTGGCAGCCCTGTCAGCAGACGGGGTATTGCCTGGGATGTCAGGGAGCACGCCCGGGCGTTCGCACCCTGCGAGCAACGATGCCCCGGCTACGCCCGCGGCAGACATCTTCAGAAACTCTCTTCGCGTTAACGTCCGCCTCAGTCTCTCCTCCTGCGTACCGCTTGCACAGACAATCATAGGGCAAGTCCAGCGGGAAGCCTTATCGTACCCGAAATCGCTCCGGGCGAAGCATCCGGCTGAGCGATGTGATTCAGGTCAAGCCGGTGTACAATCTGTGCATGACTGTCTTTCGTTACGGGCGGCAGCACTTCGAGGAAGGGGAGTACGTACGCCACTTGGAAGCGACGCCGGGCGACGACCTCGACCCCGTGGTTCGCATCGTGGAGGACCTGGGGACCGTCGAGATCCCATGCGGCAAAGTAGATTGCCGCAGTAATTGCCTGGAATACCTGGTCAGCGCCACGGGCAGACGCAACGACTACACCCTGGCCGAGTGCAAGATCTCCGCACTGGTAAGCATAATTTAAGCTAGGCAGCACGCTTCCCAGCTTCGCCAGGCGGCTTGTCAGCAATGCAACTGTGCAGCTTTCGCGTGCGCAAGAGCGCTGGCTGACTTGCCGAAAGGGCGGTGGAGCCGCCGTGCTGACGGCCGAAGGCCGCTAGGCCCGGGCGTGTTGAAAGGCTACTCCTCCCAGGAGTAACCTTTCTGTTCCGGTGGTCTTTCGGAAGCGTAGAGTCGTTGGAGCGCGCCGCCGGCCAGGGGGGAGAGGAAGAGCCCGGCGAGGCCTGCTGGCAGCAGGTCGCGGGCGATGGTCCAGGCCACGAGGAGCGGCACACCCGGCGGATGGTTGGAACCTTCTATTAGGCGTAGAGGATCCAGGACGCCGCCGCCAGGGAGGATGCCCGTCGCGTAGACGATGAGGGTCAAGATGCCGGAGATGAGCCCTGTCAGCAGCGCAAGCGCTAGGCTGAGAACCAAGCGGGGACCCGAACCTTCCGAACGGCCACGCCGCAGAAGCAAGGCGCCGCCGAACAAGGGGCCTGCGATGAGCCCTGCGAGCAATCCGACGCCCATGTAGACGAGGGCCAGCGTGGTCAGGTCGCCCTCGCTGCTCTGTCCGCCCTGCAGGATCAGGAGCACGAAAGGCTCGGGGAACAGCGATTTGACGAACATGAAGCCAACGCCATAGACGGCCTCCAACGGCCGGTACGTCAGCAAGAGCTTTCACGAGGCGCCGTCTTTGCACGCCGCCGGGTACAATCGGCGGCAGCATGCGATCAGTACAAGATCAGGCAGAGATGCGGCGCGTTCTCGAGGAGCGGGCGCGAGAGGCCGGCTTCGATCTCGTCGGCGTAACGCGCGCCGAGCCTCTGCGTGAGGGCGGCGAGCGTTTGCGGAAGTGGCAGGAGGCGGGAATGGCCGCCGACATGGGCTACATGCACAGGCCCGTGGAGTTACTGGCGGATCCGAAGAAGCTCCAGACGAGTGCGAGGAGCGTGATCTCCCTCGGGGTCTCTTACTATCCTGGTGAGCATCCCGAAAGCGAAGGCGGGGGCAGGGTGGCGCGGTACGCCTGGGGTCTCGATTATCACGAGATCATAAAGGGGAGGCTGTTCCGGCTGAGGGAGGAGCTCGAGGAAGAGCTTGGGGTCAGGATAAGAGCCCGCGGTTTCACGGACGCCGTGCCGCTCCTGGAGCGCTCCGCGGCCCAGCACGCCGGGCTAGGTTTTTTCGGACGGAACTCCTGCCTCATAAACAATGAGATCGGGTCATACTTCTTTATAGCGGATCTTATAGTGGACCTCGACCTCGATCCCGATCCGCCCGGCGAGGGGACCTGCGGACGCTGTACGCGCTGCATGGACAGGTGCCCAACCGGCGCCATAAAGGCTCCCGGCGTCGTGGACGCCAGGCTCTGTATCTCTTACCTGACTATCGAGAACCGGGGTGAGATCCCTCGCCGGCTGCGTCCGAAAGTGGGGGACTGGGCCTTCGGCTGCGACGTATGCCAGGAGGTCTGTCCCTACAACAAGACGAAGGCGTCGAGGAGCCGCTGGCCGGAGTTCTCCGGGGAGTCCGGATCAGGACCTTACCTGGAGATAGAAGAGGTCCTCGAGATAAGAACCGACGAGGAGTTCGAGGATCGCTTTGGGGGGACCCCTCTCACGCGCCCTGGCCGGGCGGGCCTGTTGCGCAACTGCTGCGTGGCCGCTGGGAACCTGAAGCTAGAGAAGGCTGTCCCTGCCCTAGTACGGGCCTTGCGTGGGGACCCTTCGCCGCTCGTTCGTGGGCATGCGGCGTGGGCACTGGGCGAGATCGGGGGTGCTAAAGAGTCGCTAATGGAGGCATCCGAAACGGAAAAAGATACGTGGTGCCTGCAGGAGATCGGGCTCGCGCTGGCGAGCGGGACCACGAACGCTACCTTGGGTTAGAATAAGGAAACGATGGCAGACCAGATCAACTACTATGAGGTGCTCGGTGTCCCACGCGAGGCATCCCAGGCCGAGATCCGGAACGCTTACCGCAACCTGGCGAAGGAGCATCACCCCGACCATCCCGGTGGGAGCGCGGAGGAATTCTCCCGGCTGCAGGAGGCCAACGCGGTCCTCTCCGACCCGAACCGTCGCCGCCAGCACGACGAGGCGCTCGACCTGGCCCACGCTGCCGACCAGCTTGCCGGCCTCAACCTGGACTTTGGCTCCGTAGAGGACGAGCTCTCCGCCAAGCGCAGGGAGCGCGAGTCAAGCGGTCCCTCGTTGGGCGAGCGGCTGCGGGGCCGCTTCGGCAGGAAGGAAGAGGACCCCTACGAGTCCATGAGAAGCGAGGCGCGCGGCTCAGGACGAGAAACCGGGCGCAGAACCAGGGGCCGCTACGACGTTAGTGAGGCGCGCTGGTACGAGCCCCACCGCTTCGATCCCGAGCCTGTAACCCTCAAGAGCGGCGCCATTAGCTTCGTCGCGGCCTTCCTGGCGTTCATCGTGATCGGCCAGATCGGGCTGTGGGCAACTGCTCCTGGGCAGGTCAACCCTGGTCCGTTCACTTTCGTTTACTTCGCCTATAGGGCCGCGGGTTATGCGGCGCTGGCCCTGGCCTTCGTGGCCGCGATCGTCGTCGGCGGCCAGGGACCGGAGGGACTCTTGCAGTTCGCGACCGTGGGGATCATCGTTTTTCTGGTAGTGGTTTACCTCGGCAACCGCCGCGAGAGCGCCGCCCGGCGCTGACCCCGGCCCTTTAGAAGGAGCTCTTGGCTATAACCACTTCGGAACTGGAGCGCTTTATCTCCGACTTCGAGAGACGCATGGCTCCCCTGGAGAGGGCGGCTGACGAGGCCTGGTGGAACCTGGCGACCTCTGGAACGGACGGGGCGCGGGAAGAGTTCGTGCGCGCCGGCAAAGAGTACAACGGGCTCTTCTCGGATCAGAACGAGTACAGGACTCTCCGTAGCTGGTACGAGAACCTGGAAGTCCTGGAGAGCCCGCTCCTGCAACGTCAGGCCGAGGTGCTCTACAGGGCGTTCGCGGAGCGGCAGGGGGACGAAGAGATCCTGGATCGCATCGAGGAGCTGGAGGCTGAGGCCAACGCAGTCTACGGCAACCATCGGAGCGTCGTCAGGGATAGGGAGATGGGAGAGAACGAGGTCAGGGAGCTGTTGCGAACCAGCGCAGACCAGGACCTGCGCAGAGAGACGTGGGAGGCCTCGAAGTCCGTAGGCCGCGCGGTCGAGGGGACCGTCAGGGAGTTGTCCCGCCTAAGGAACCGGCTGGCCCGCGAGCAGGGGTATGAGAACCACTACGCCCGCTCCCTGGACCTTCAGGAGATCGAAGCCCGGGAGCTCGCCGGGATAATGGGTTCGCTCGAGGCATCGACAGACGCGCCGTTCAGGGAACTAAAGAGGGACATCGACACAAGGCTGGGGCTGAAGTTCGGGGTAGACGCCGTTATGCCATGGCACCTCTCAGGCCCATTCTTCCACAGGGCCACCGATATTGCGGACATCGACCTCGACCGCTACTTCGAGGGGGAGGACCTGGAGGACCTCACCCGCAGTACCTTCGATGCCCTTGGATTGGACGTGCGGGGTGTGATCTCATCGAGCGATCTCTACGAGAGGGAGGGGAAGAACCAGCACGCGTTCTGCGCCCGCTTGGGTCGCGAATACCCTTACGACGTAAGGGTGCTGGCCAACATCAGACCTGACGCCTACTGGATGGACGCTATGCTCCACGAATTCGGACACGCTGTCTATGACCGTCACGTCAACCCCAGGCTCCCCTACCTCCTGCGCACCTACGTCCATGCCAACACGACCGAGGCTATCGCCCTCATGATGGGCGCCCTTGTCGACGACCCTGGCTGGCTCAGTTCCGTCGCCGGCGCGAACCGAGAGAGTCTGGACCAAGACTCAGATAAGCTCGCAGCCCACCGCCGGGCAGAGAGGATGATCCTCACCCGTTTCGTGCTTGTCATGTACCACTTCGAGCAGGCACTCTACGCCGATCCTGATAGTGCAGAGTTGAACTCCGTATGGTGGGATCTCGTCGAGCGGCTGCTTTTCGTAGACCGTCCGCCTGGCAGGGACGAGCCCGACTGGGCCGCCGTCATCCACGTCGC
Organism: Rubrobacteraceae bacterium; assembly: GCA_021156345.1. Next base: position 5,302 of record JAJNDJ010000166.1, read on the forward strand.
CGTAGCCCCCGTCTACTACCACAACTACATGCTTGGGGAGTTGATCTCGGCCCAGTTGAGGAACTATTTGGAGACCCACATAACCCAAGGTCCCTTCTACCAGAACGAGGTCGCAGGCCGCTACCTGCTCGAATCGTTCTTCGGCCCCGGCGCCCGCGAGAACTGGCGCGACACCGTACTGCGCGCCACCGGCGAGCCACTAAACCCCGAGTACTTCGTGAAGTCTCTCGGCTAGCCGGCATTTCAGCACGCTTCGGCCTTTCAGGCCCCCGCTTGTCAGCAATTCACGGAGACCGAACTCTTGCTGGCCACCTACCGACCGGCCCAAAGGGGGATTTTGGTGCCTTCGAAGGTGCCGTTGTTGGCGCTTTCGGTCCCGACTTTCAGGGTCCCCTTTCCAGAGAACGGCGGCAGATCAAGGGTGGCCTCGAAGTATCCCCAGGCATGGCCTCTGTCGTTGCAAAGGACGGTCCTACGCACCAGGATCTTTCCGTCTGAATCGATCAAGGTAATGGTGTTCGCGGCTTCGGAGGTGCGTGAATAGTCTTCGATCTCGAGCACCCTGTAGAGGAAGGCCTCACGCGCGAAGAAGTCCACGAACATGCCGCCGTCGGGGGCGCGCACGAAGTGGAAGCTCTCGAGCAACCCATCGCCGAACCTGCCGTGTGAGACCCCCGTCGCGCTGGCCGAAGGCAGGGTCAGGCGCAGCAGCCCTTCTCCTTCCTGGCTCGCCAGGGTCCACTCCGGTACGGTGCCGGAGGGCTCCCAGCCGGTACCGAGGTCGATGACAGTCCGCTCGTAGCCGCCGTGTAGCCCGTAGCGCACCGCGAGCACGGTGTCCGCATCGTAGCCGGAGCCTCCGCTCGCCTCCGTTAGTCGCGAGAACGGTGTGCCGGAGGACGCCCCAGCGAGGTCTCCCTGGATGCGCGAGGCCACCCCTGCCGTAGCCTCGGGCACGCCTGCCGTACCGGTCGCTTCAGCCCGTGTCGCCTCCGTAGAACGGTCCGACGCGGCACCGGCAGAAGCCTCCGCCGACCCAACCGTCTGACCAGCATCCAGACAGCCGGCCAGGAGCGATGCACACAGGAGGTAGAGCAGTAAGAGGACGGAGGTCCTCCTCATCTCCCACCCGCACCGGGTCGCGCTGACACGTTCACATAATGATGTTCGGTCATCTGCGCGAGCCATTATAGGTATGTGTTCCTTGCAAGATGTTTAAGGGAGTGTTGCGCTACTGTTACGATGAGTAGATAGCACGCCTGTTCGCGCCAACGGGTCGAAGGAGCACAACCCATGATCGGATCAGAGGACATAGAAGCCGCGCGGAGGCGTATGCAGGGAGTGGCGCTCCGTACACCCCTCGTGCCCTGTCCTCGCGGCGAGCAGGATAGAGCCTTGTACTTCAAGCCGGAGAGCCTCCAGCCTACGGGAGCCTTCAAGCTGCGCGGCGCGTACAACAAGATCTCCTCACTCGTCCTTGAGGATCGCCGCCGCGGGGTCGTCGCCCACTCCAGCGGTAACCACGCCCAGGCCGTAGCCTACGCAGCCCTGGCCCTCGGAGTAAAGGCCACTATCGTCATGCCGCGGGGGGCATCTCGTGTGAAGCTCGACGCGACGGCGGATCTCGGGGCTGAGGTCGTTCTGGTCGGCCCTGGCAGCGCAGAGCGGTCTCGCAAGGCAGAGGAGCTTGCGGAGGAGCACGGCTACGTGCCGGTCCCTCCGTACGACGATGAGGTCCTCATCGCAGGCCAGGGCACTATCGGGGCGGAGATCCTCGAGGACCTGCCCGACGTGGAGACCGTGCTCGTACCCGTCAGCGGCGGCGGGCTCATCGGTGGGATCTCCGCTGCCATCAAGTTGTCGCGCCCTGAAGTGCGAGTGATCGGGGTCGAACCCGAGCTCGCGGCCGATGCCAGAGCCAGCCTGGAGAGCGGAAGGCTGGTCGAGTTCCCGGCGGATCAAGTCGCCCGCACGGTTGCCGACGGTTTGCGCGTACAAAAGCTCGGCCAGGCGCCCTTCGAGCATATCCGCGCCTTCGTTGACGACATCGTCGCCGTAAAGGAGAGGGAGATCTTGGAAGCTATGCGCCGCCTGGCGCTGCGGGTCAGGCTGGTCGCAGAGCCGAGCGGGGCCGTGACGTTCGCCGCCCACTTATTCCACAGAGATGAACTGCCCACCTCCCGCCTCACCGTGGCCGTGATCAGCGGCGGCAACGTCGAGCCAGGCCTCCTCGCCGAAGTCCTTGCTGGCTCCGCGCTCGAGATGCGGCAACGAGATAAGGCGGGCGAAATTGTTCAGCGTGAAGCCTAAGTTGCTAGATACGGTGTCGTACCGTAGTGGACGAGGCCGGTAGGGTTGGCCTTCTTCTCGCCCAGCTCCATCCGCATCCGGTCCTCTGTGCCCTCGAAGCCGAACTCTTGCAAGAGGGCGTGCGAGTGGCACCTGGCCGGACCGGGGACCGTGACCTGGACCGGCGTACCTCCGGTCGCCGAGAGAGCGCGGGCGAGCAGGAGGCTGGCCACGTCGGGTGTTGAAGCCAGGAAGGGGCCGATACGGGTCGCGCGGCCCCTCGCGCTCCGGATCAGGTAGCCCTTGATCCAGCCAGTCGAGTCGCGGACGACGAGACCACGTCCTGGATGTAGTCTCAGGGTGGCGAAGAGCAGGGCCGAACGGTCGGCCCCGTAGCTCCAGAGATCCACGCCGTAGAGCTCGGGCAGGTCCCCGAACGTGAGCGTCTCGACCCTGTGGCCGTCTACTTGATCGGGAACGCGGAGTCTCCGAGGTCCCTCCTCGAGCCGGTAAACGGTGCGCGGCGTGACCTCCTCGAAACCGAGCGACCGGTACAGTCCCTCCGCCAGTCGGGTCGAGTAGAGCCTGAGCGTCTTCGCGCCACGGCTTCTGAGGTAGGCTACGGCCCAGGAGGAGAGCAGGACGCCGAGGCCGAGGCCCCTGTACCCGTCGTGGACTGCTAGGTGGCAGAGGACGCCTATGTCTCCCAGCGGCACAGCACCGACCATACCCGCCAGGTCGCCGTCAGGCGCCTCGGCCACCGCCCAGCGGGCGTCGCGCACGCCGCGCAGGAGGTCGAAAGCTCTCGGGTCAGCCGACCAGCGTACGATGCTCCTCAGCTCAAGGATGCGCTCCAGGTCAGCGTCGCCCATCTCCCTGACGCGGACGCCCGAGTCAGTCTCGGTCACTGCCCTTAACACTTTCTGGGCGGCAGTCTTTTCTACTTCGTTGTCTTCTCTCGCGGTGGAGGCCAGCAAGGTTTTCCCTCGATCTCTCTCGATTCATGGATAGAGACTCTTCCGCGCCGAAGGTTTCGCTCAAACCTCAAGAGACGCGGATGCCCCGAGCTCGCCCCTAGAGGGACGGTCGGGGCAGGGACGGTCGAGGGCGCCGTCGCGTAAAGCTGCTCGCAGAAAATCTTAAGTGATGCCGTTCCACATCCGCAATGCTACAACATGGCACGCTGACATGGAAGGATTCCGAGAGAAGGTTCGCTGAACCGCCCTAATCGCGCTGTATCACCCCGTCCAGGATCCCGTCTATCTCGGAGACCACGTCTGCGGGGAGCTTTACCCCTGAGGCAGCGGCGTTGTCTTCGACCTGCTCGGGCCTGGAGGCGCCGATGATCGCGCTACTCACGTTCTCCTGGCGCAACACCCACGCGAGGGCCAGCTGCGGCATGCTGAGGCCAGCCTCGGACGCGACGGAGCGTAACCTATCCACGGCAGAGAGAACCTCCTCGTTCATGAGCTGCTGCATAAAGCGGTTGGATTCCGGGTCGGCTGCACGGGTGCCCTCTACGGGAGCGTCGCCGGGACGGTACTTGCCCGTGAGTACGCCCTGGGCAAGCGGTGAGAAGACCACCTGGCCCACCCCCTCGCGCTCGCTAAGGGGTATGACTCCGCCTTCGATCCTCCGTTGGATCATGTTGTACTGCGGCTGGTTGGAGACGATCCGATCCAGGTTCATCTCACCGGCGATCCTCAAGGCGTCGGAGATCTGGTCGTCCGTCCAC
>JAJNDJ010000321.1 GCA_021156345.1 Rubrobacteraceae bacterium
GCCGGCCGGACGCTTATGGTCTGTGGGTCTATCCTGCCTCGGCGAAGCGGTCCAACTCGAAGGCTGACTCGACCATCTCTTTGGGGAGCGCGCCGACCACGGCCTTGGGCTGCTCGCCCGGCTCGAAGAACGCTATGGTCGGGATGCTGGAGACGCCGAAGTGGCCGGCGAGCGCCGTCTCGGCGTCTACATCGACCTTCGCAACCTTCACCGAACCATCGTACTCGGCGGCGATCTGGTCCATAACCGGCGCTACCTGCCTGCACGGCCCGCACCACGCCGCCCAGAAGTCAACCAAGACAGGGACCTCGGAGTTCAAAACTTCGTCTTCGAAAGTGTCGACCGTAACCGCTATTGGCTCTGACATACTGTACCTCCTGATGGCTCTTATCTGTTCTTCAGTATATTTTGTTGTCAAGGACGAGGGACTGAACGACCGGAACACGAATCCGGCGAGCGCGCGGTGACAGGGAGCGTCGTCCCGCGCCCTGTCGCGGAACGTGGTGTGACCGGAAGAGGCGGGAGCGACGGGACTCGAACCCGCGGCCTCCGGCGTGACAGGCCGGCGTTCTAACCAACTGAACTACGCCCCCGCGCAGGGCATGGAGGACCTCCCATGCGTTCCCGCTACCTCAATAGAAAACTGTTCAAGCTGATTCGGTGTGATGCCCTCCCAAGCGTGTATCTGCAGTCCAAACGCGGTATCGATCTCACGGACTCGTTATCACGGTTTGGGGAAGGGTGGATCGGGGTACGGTCGTGTCACTCCCAATTCGGGAGGCAAGTCACGAGATACGAAGGAGTTGTACGACTTTGAGCGTAGTACCAGGCATTACTCTAAACGATGGTAACACCATTCCACAGCTCGGTTTCGGAGTCTTCCAGATCGAGTCCGAAGACACCGCAGAGGCGGTTCGAGAGGCTATCGAGGTAGGCTACAGGCACATCGACACAGCGGAGATGTACGGCAACGAGAGAGAGGTCGGCGCGGGTATCCGGGCTTCGGGCATCGACCGTGGTGACGTATTCGTCACGAGCAAGCTCAACAACGGATTGCACGAGCCCGACGACGCCCGTGAGGCTTTCGAAACGACGCTCTCGGATCTCGGCTTCGACTACGTGGATCTGTTTTTGATCCACTGGCCTCTGCCGGCGCTCTACGACGGCGATTTCGTGTCCACCTGGAAGACGCTCGAAGAGTTTCACGACGACGGCCGTGCCCGCTCTGTCGGCGTGTCGAACTTCCAGATCGAACACCTCGAGCGGCTGGCCGCGGAGACCGACACGGTGCCCTCGGTGAACCAGATCGAGGTACACCCCTACTTCACCAACGAAGCCGTGCGCGAGTACGGACAGGATCAACAAGACGCCGGCGCAGGTCGTGTTGCGGTGGCACATCCAGCGCGGCGACATAGTGTTCCCGAAGTCGGTGACACCATCGCGCATGCGGGAGAACTTCGAACTATTCGACTTCGAGATCGAGCCCCGCGATATGGAAGAGATCTCCGTCCTCGACCAGGGTGAGCGCGGTCGCACCGGTCCGAACCCCGACACGTTCGCCCACGTGCCAGGCTGAATCCTTCTCGTTTCTACCAGGCCCCGCTCATAACGCGGGGCCTGGTTCTTCCGGCCTTGCGTCCTTACTCGGCCGCGGCGCACATGAAGTCGACAAGACCAGCAGGCAGGTGGAGAGCAAATGTCCTCTCCAAGGAGGACTATCCCGAGCATATCCTGATGCCTGTAACCTATTTGAAATAGTTACATATACGACCGGATGAACTCCAGGTTATATCTCAGCGCTTCCCTACTCGGACGGACGCCGCTGAAGTCCTCTATCACGAGCCACGCGTCGTAGCCGACGTATTCGAGGGCCTCGAATACCAGGCCGAAGTCCACCACCCCGTCCTCCAGTGGCGCCCATCGCGGCTCCCACACGCCGCCGCCGGCGGGCCACTCGAAGGCGGAGTTCTTGATGTGGACGTGCGCCAGGTAAGGACCTAGAAGTTCAGCCCCGATGCGGTAGTCCTCGAAGCCTTCCTGGGCCATGTTTCCTGGGTCGAGGATCACACCGACCAGATCGGGGTCGAGGGCCGAGACGAGCCTGTGGGCGAGCGAGGCGCTCGGGCAGATGGTCCTGTGGTGGATCTCTATGAGAGCCTTGACCCCGTGGGACCTGGCGAGATCCTCGACCCCTGTGCCAAGCCCAGGTACTTCCAGGTCTGCCTCCTCCGCGATACGGCGCGCCCGACGGGCCTCTTCTTCAGTGGGAGCCAGGGTGCAGAGGTTGTTCCCCCAGAATGAGGGCTCCTCGCTCCTCGTCTCCTCGGGGACGCGGGTAACACGCCACTCTACGCCATCGTAGCCGGCGTTGCTTAGCTCCCTTACGGCCTCTTCCGGCGTCAGATCAGGCAGACCTACGGTAAAGACTCCTAGCTTCATCGATCTCCTTTCCATCGCGTCAGGCCATCAGGGCCGCCCTGGTGATCTCGTGCTCGAGGGGCAGTCCCGCCACGTATCGGCGCAGCTCATCAACGCAAAGGCGGCCCATGCGCCGGCACTCGCTGCCCTGCGAACCGGCGATGTGGGGCGTGAGCACCACGTTGGGCAGGTCGTAGAGGCGGGAGTCCGGCTCAGGAGGTTCAGGGTTCTTGACTGGTGGCACTCCCTTGCTGGCCGGAGGAGTAGCGCTGCGCATCGCCAGCAGACTTGGTGGCAACCTCTGCTGGGAGCACCCGCCCTGGCTCGCTGCGTA
>JAJNDJ010000167.1 GCA_021156345.1 Rubrobacteraceae bacterium
GAGCCGTTGTAGCGGACCTGTACGCAAGCGGCCTGCTCGGGGTCGAGGAACCAGTTGAGATCCCTCACCCTGACCTCGCGCACCTCGAGGTCCTGCCTGAGTCCTACGACTACCTGCCCGGTACGCGGTCTTACCTCTCTGACGTACAGTGGCGTCGGCGCCGAAACGCCTATTCCGCGCCGCTGTCCGACCGTGAAGTCGACAACGCCGGCATGACGGCCAAGCACCCGCCCTTCGTCGTCGACGACGTCACCTGGCTCCGCAGCCACCTTCTTGCGGATAAAACTGCGGTAGTCCCCATCTGGGATAAAGCAGATATCCTGGCTCTCAGGGGTGTAGGCGACGGCGAGGCCCCGCTCCTCGGCGATGGCGCGGACGTCCGTCTTTCGGTACTCGCCTAGGGGGAAGATCGTACGCGAAAGGAGATCCTGCGGCACGGGCCAGAGGACGTAGGTCTGATCCTTGCTCTCGTCCACGGGGCGCGCAAGCGTAGGGCCTTCCTCGACCCTGGCGTAGTGCCCCGTTGCGACGTGGTGGAATCCCAGCTCGTCCGCGAGGAACGACGACGCGTGGAATTTGACGTGGGCGTTGCAAGCGACGCATGGGTTGGGTGTCTTGCCTTCGCTGTAGGAGCCCACGAAGTCCCGCATGACGCGCCTGTCGAAGAGCTCCTTGAGGTTGAGCGTGAAGTGCGGCAGTCCCATCCTGTGCGCCGTGTCGCGGGCAAAGAGTACCGTGTCCGGCGAACAGCACGAGCGGCTGCCTCTCTCGCCGTCGTGTAGCCGAAACGTCACGGTTGCTACGTCATAGCCAGCCTCTTTCAGAAGAAGGGCCGTGACCGCCGAGTCAACGCCCCCGCTCATCGCGGCCACAACGCTCCTGCGGCCGGCTCCCCGCCCTCTGTGCGCGTCGAATAGCATCTCGCCAGCCTTACGGTTCCAGTAGTCCTCGAACGCTTTGTGCAATGCGTCTAGGACGAGCGTGAGCGCGTGCTCCTTGCCAGCGGGCAGAGGTCCGCCAAGCGCGTCCTCCAGGCTGGCCTTCGAAACGCGGGCGGCATCGAGGAGGTGCTTGCCTTCGACCAGTTCAGCAAGGGCTGAGCCGGCGGCGATGCACGCCGCACAGCCGTAGACTTTATAGCGGACATGTTCCAGGATGTTGTCCGAAATCCCGACCGTAAAGCAGGCGACGTCGCCGCACGCGGCGTCGCCAGACTCTCCCCTGCCAGAAGGATCGGATATCTCACCAGCATTGCGCGGCCGGACGAGGTGGTCTACGACCTGCGCTTTGTAACGATCGGACATGTGTAACCAGCCTTCAACCCGCGTAGAGCGGGGAGATCTCTCGTAGTTGCGCCACCGCGGTCGAGAACGCCCCCAGGAAGCTATCGACCTCCTCTGGAGTGTTATCTTTGCCGACCGTTATCCTGACGACGGAGAACGCCTCTCGCTCGGGCAACCCCATCGCGAGCAGGACCGGCGAAGCCTTGTGCCCACCCGAGGAACAGGCCGAGCCGCTCCCTATAGCGTAGCCGAGCGAATCGAGGAAGAGGACCAGGCTCTCAGCCTCTACGCCGGATACGGTGAGGTGGACGTTGTTGGACAATCGCCGCTCGCGATGCCCGTTTACAAACACATCTGGTAAGGACTCCATTCCGGCCATGACACGCTCGCGTAACGTCCTTTCGTGCGCGACTCGGTCGTCCATCTCCTTGCGGGCCAGCCTCGCAGCCGTGCCAAGTCCGGCGATCCCTGCCACGTTCTGGGTGCCGCTCCTCAGCCCCCTCTCCTGCCCTCCGCCGTAGATGATGGGTTCGAGCGAGACGCCCTCACGCACGTAGAGGGCGCCGACGCCCAGGGACCCGGCCGACTGCCTGGACGGCGTCAGCGTGGAATGGGATGTCCTTCGCCGCGCAGATCTCGGCGAGCTCGGGCACAGGCTCGACGGTGCCAACCTCGTTATTCGCCCATACGACGGCGGCCAGCGCGGTGTCGGGACGCAGCGAGGCGGCGAACTCGTCCGGGTCGACGACGCCCTCAGCGTCAACCCCGATCCAGGACACCTCGAAACCTTCGGACTGCAGGCGTCTCGCGGCCTCCCGCACCGCCGCGTGCTCGACGCAAGAGACGACCGCGTGCCGCTTTTCGGAGCCGGAGGACCTCGCCAGACCTAGGACGGCCAGGTCGTCTGATTCGGTCCCTCCACCGGTAAACACGATCTCCCCTGGCGATGCCCCGATCAGGGAAGCTACAGCATCTCGGGCCTCCTCAACCCCCGCACGCGCCAGGCCTCCGAAGGCGTGCAGCGACGAAGGATTGCCGCGCCGGCCGCCAAGATGGGGAAGCATCGATTCCAGTACTCGCGGATCGAGCGGCGTGGTGGCGGCATTGTCCAGATAGACAGGCTCGGTCATGATCGGATCTAGTTTATCCTAATGGGCCGAAATGTCAGCTAGCCAGCATCTCAGCACTTCAGCTTTGTTGGGAGCGGCCTGTGTTCGTTTTGCTCTGCGGTTGGAAAAGGCGCCCCATCGTGCCATCAGATGGTGATGGTGTGAGCGACAGCGCCACCAGGGTCGAGAAGTGCGATCTGGTCTCCTGGCGCCAGATCTAGTGATGTACCTCCTTCGAACGTGCCTGCCACGCGCCTGCCTTCGTCGTCCACTATGTCAGGAACGCGGCCGATGGAGACGCTCTCATCCCGCTTTACTTTGATGTCGCTGTCGATCGTAACGCTTGGCGCGCCTGGTGTTACCTCCGCAGTCTCGGGATCGAGGACCGTTAGCTTAAAGCCCTGCAGGTTCCTGGGCTTGGGATCGTGGTTGGTTACCGTGAAATACTCGATCCCGCCGCCCTCGTCGGTGGTCTGGACCTGATCCAGCGTTACGTTGGCATCGCTCGTGTTGTCCTCGACTTGTACCGCTGCGAGATCGAAGAGCGCCTGGCTCAACACAGGTCTTGGCACGTATCCTTCGAAGAGGTTGGTGATCACATACTCCTCGCCACTCGGCGCGAGCATCGCGACGAATGGCGTGATCCCGACACCAAGCTGCGCGGCTAGCGTACCGTACTCGCCAGGCTGCAGGCTCTCCTCGTCGCCGACGGGCCCGGGGTTCGTGATACCGTAAGAGAAGAACTCGATGGTGGGATACTTGGTGCTCAGGCGCATCATGGACTTGTTGACCTTGCGGTCCACGGAGAGACCCTGTGGATAGGCGAGGGAGTCCTGGTCCAGCTTGTAGAATTGGACCACGAGCCTGGCCCTCCGCCCGTAGGCTTCCTCGAAGTTGGGCGGCACGGGTTGGGTCGTGTTGAGCTTGAAAGCCTCGTCCTTCGTGCTCTCGGCCTGTCCGCCCCCCACCACGGCGTTGCCGGTAGGGGTGCCTGCGGGGGTCGACGTCTCGGGACTCTGGGTTGGCGTTACAGGGGCCTGGCTCTCGTCGCTTCCGCATCCAGCGAACACTAACAGGCAGCCGAGAACGAGCGCCAGATATACTACACTCCCGGCGTGTGATCCTCCCTTGCCCTTTCCTCGGATAGACCTCTCCCTACGGCTCTTCGGAGCAAACCACGGACTCCGATTTTCGCTAACTTAGCACGGTAGGGAAAACACCGCAATGTGTGTCCGGATGAACCATCGGCCTCGGTCCACAGCGTTTTCGGCTAACATTCGTGGACCAGCCCGCAAGCAACCGCTAGGAGAACGAAATTGCACCTTCAGTACCAGAGCAACCCGTACAGAACCCACAGCGCAGGTGAGCTACGCATGGACGACGCCGGGGAGAGAGTCAAGCTTGCAGGCTGGGTTCACAGGCGTAGGGACCACGGAGGTCTTATCTTCATAGACCTGCGCGACCGCTGGGGTATCACACAGGTCACATTCCACCCTGAAAGGGATGGGATCTTCTCCTCGGCCGAACAACTCAGGCCCGAGTGGTCCATCTCCGTAGAGGGCGAGGTGGTGCGCCGACCTGAGGGCAACGAGAATCCTCATCTGCCCACGGGAGCGATAGAGGTAGAGGCTACGGGGCTCGAGATTCTGAGCCCTTCCGAGACACCGCCTTTCGAGATCGAACGGGACAGGCCCGTTGACGAGACGCTGCGCCTGAAGTACCGCTACCTCGACCTACGCAGGGAGAGGATGCGTGACAAGATCTTGCTCCGCCACCGCGTCGTCAAGTACATGCGAGACTACCTCGATGATCGGGGCTTCGTGGAGATCGAAACCCCGCTTCTCACGGCCTCTACACCGGAAGGCGCAAGGGACTACCTGGTCCCTGCCCGCCTCTATCCAGGGCAGTTCTACGCGCTCCCGCAGTCCCCGCAGCAATTCAAGCAGCTCCTTATGGTGGCTGGCTTCGAACGCTACTTCCAGATAGCCCGCGCACTGCGCGACGAGGACCAGCGCGGGGACCGCCAGCCCGAACACACGCAGCTCGACCTGGAGATGAGCTACACGACGCAGGACGAGATCCTGGACCTCATCGAAGGCCTCTACTCCTGGACCGCTTCGGTACGGACAAGCCGGACATCCGCTTCGGCCTGGAGCTCCACGACATCTCGCAGCTCGCCTCAGAATCGGAGTTCAAGGTGTTCAAAGGGGCCGTTGAATCAGGCGGCTCTGTTCGCGGCATCGCCGTCGGTGGGCTGGGGGACCTGACTCGAAGGGAGCTCGATGAGCTCACCGCGGTCGCGACTTCGGCAGGCGCAAGGGGCCTGGCCCACTTTATGGTGCAATCGGATGACCTGAATAGCCCCGTCGCCAAGTTTTTCTCCGAGAAGCAACGGACTACTCTGCGCGAAACCCTCGGAGCCGGAGAAGGCGACTGGCTGTTCTTCGTCGCGGACAAGAACCCCGTCGTCTTCGAGAGCCTCAACCGCCTGCGCCTCCACTTTAGAGACCGCCTCGGGCTCGCCGACCCTGACGTTCTCGGTATGTGCTGGGTGACGGACTTCCCGCTCTTCGAGTGGAACGAGGACGAGGGGCGCATCGAGCCGATGCACCACATGTTCACCATGCCGCGCGAAGAGGACCTGGACCTGCTCGACTCCGACCCTCTGCGAGTCATCGGCCAGCTCTACGACCTCGTAGCCAACGGAACCGAGCTCGCGTCGGGGAGTATGAGGATCCACAACCCCGACCTGCAGCAGAAGGTCTTCGACGTCATCGGTATCGGACCTGAGGAGGCGCACAGGCGGTTCGGGACCATCCTCACCGCCTTCCGCTACGGCGCGCCGCCCCACGGTGGGATCGCACCAGGGGTAGACCGCCTGGTGATGCTCCTCACGGACGAGCCGAACATCCGTGAGGTGATGGCGTTCCCCAAGACTCAGGCCGCCCGCGACGAGATGATGGACGCCCCCGGTCCCGTCTCGGAAGAGCAACTCAAGGAACTGAATATCTCGCTTCGCCGCCGCCCCGAGCGCGAACGAGGCTCCGACCCCGCAGCCCGTCCGGGCGAGGGCAACAACTAGTGTAATGCACACCCATCCCCGATCCCCGGCGTCCGTGGCCCTCACCTTCGATGACGGACCCGACCCCGTCTGGACTCCCCTTGTATTGGACGCCCTGGGTAATGCCGGGGCTCAGGCCACGTTCTTCGTCGTCGCGCCACGGGCCGCTCGTTGCCCTTCCCTCGTTTCCAACATGCGGGAGAGGGGCCACAACGTCGCCTTTCATTGCAGCGAGCACGTCCGCCACGACTCCATGACGCGCAGGGAGATCGAAGCAGACGTGGAGTCAGGACTCCTGGCGCTCGGGCGGTCCGTGCGGTACTGGAGAACCCCGTGGGGCCTTATCACACCGGCGACCGAAGAAGTGGCAAACGAACATCGGCTCGGGCTCGTCGGCTGGACCGCTGACACGGAGGACTGGCGTGGAGGGGCGCCGGAGGAAATGCTGGCCCGCATTACAGGTAAGATCTCGCCCGGTGCCATCATACTGATGCACGATGGAGTCGGCCCTGGAGCGACGCGTGACGGCTGCTCAGGGACCGTGGATCTCATAGGCCCGCTCGTCGCCATGCTGGGATCCCATGGCCTGGAGCCAGCGACGTTGGATGAGCTCCAGCATCCGCTGCCAGACAGGAACCCGGACTTCCAGGCCTGGGGACCAGGCAACGAACGGGTGCGTGGTGTGTGAGGATTCTCTTTGCACGAGTATTCTGCTCCTTTAAAGTATTGTCGCGATGAGCATATTCAGCATCGGTAAAGAGGAACAAAGCATTCCTGAAGAGCCCCGCGACCTCGAGGCCATCCTTGCGAGGATCTCCGCCGGCGCCTCAGGTAGGGACGAGCACCCCTCATTTCCGGAAGATCCCTTTGCGCGGCTCGCGCCTACGGGAGTGCTCGCGATCCCCGTTCCCGACCCCATCGGAAGACAGGGGCGCCGGGCCTCGTTCGCGGAGGAGTGGCGCGTGTTACGGGCGGTCGCCGGTTCCGACGGCTCCGTCGGCCGCATACTCGATGGCCACTTCAACGGCGTGGAACGCGTCTCGCTCCTGGCGCCAGAGCCTCTGCGCTCGAGGGAGATGGAAGCCATCGCTGCGGGGACACTCCTCCTCGGAGTGTGGGGCGCCGACCCGATTCCAGGCGAGGGAGAGCCGGCTCGGCTGGTGCAAGAAGCGGGCGGAGCAAGGCTCTTCGGTGTCAAGACTTTCTGTTCGGGTGCGACGGGCCTGGATCGCGCGCTCGTGCTTGCCCGTGGCCCCGCCAAGGGACCGCCCATCCTTGCCTACGTCGACCTCGCCGAAGGCGTAAAAGTAGATACAACGTGGTTCAGGGCCGCAGGCATGCGGGCCTCGGAGAGCCACCGCGTCGTTTTCGAAGGGACGCCGGTGCTCGCCGTCCTGGGAGAACCGGGCGAGCTCCTCAGGGAACCATACTTCAGCAGGGACGCAATCCGAACGGCAGTTACGTGGGCCGGGATCTCCGACACGGCCGTCGACGCCGCGCTCGACGTGCTGGCCGCCAAAGCCGGGGATGGAGAACCCGATGACGTAGTCTCCCTCGCAGCAGGTAGGATGCTCGCTGCCATAGGCACCATCGACAGCTGGCTCTCGAACGCCGCAGACCGCGCCGACGGGGACCCTGTGTCTCTACCGGGGATCTCGACAGAGCTGCGCGAGTCCGTGGCCCGATCATGCCGAGAGATCCTCGACGAGGCGGCCAGAGCCGTCGGCTCTCACCCCTTCGCCATCTCCGGCCCCCTGGACCGCGCGAGGCGGGATCTCGAACTCTTCCTTCTCCAGCACCGCCTCGAGCCCGCCCTGACGCGCCGCGGGAGGCAGGCCATCTCGGACCGGCGACCGTGAATGGGCGACTCGGACGAGAGTACTTCGAGGAACTCTACGCGGAGTCAAATGATCCCTGGAACTTCGAGACGAGCGAATACGAGCGCAACAAATACTGGCGGACACTACAGGTCCTGGGCGAAAGGCGGTTCGAGAGGGCTCTGGAGGCGGGAGCTTCTATCGGCGTCTTTACAGAGATGCTCGCAGGCCGCTGCGACGAGCTACTTGCGGTAGACGTGTCGGAGCGGGCCGTGGTCGCAGCCCGCGAGCGGCTCTCGGGCTATAAACACATCGTGGTCGAGCGACGCACGCTCCCCGAGCAGATGCCCGACGGCCCGTTCGACCTGATCGTCGCCTCGGAGATCCTGTACTACTATACGAGGGAAGAGATGCTCGCGGCGCTACGGACCTTCGAGCGCGAGCTGGCCCGGGGAGGAGTCCTGCTCGCTGTGCACTGGCGCAGAGAGACCAGGACCTACCCGTTGCAGGGTGACGAGGTACACGAGCTACTCCTGGGGCACACGCGGCTTCACAACAGCAAGACCATCGTCGAGCCGGATTATCGCCTGGATCTCTTCGAGGACCCAGCGTGAGCCATGAGGGACACCTGGTGATCGTCGGCGCCGGTCCCGCCGGCCTGGCGACGGCACGAGCCTACAGGGAAGGTGGAGGCAGGGGTCCGGTCACGATGTTGACCACCGAGCCATACCCTCCTTACAAGGCGTCCTCCGCTTACAAAAGAATACCTGAGGGGCGAGGCGTCCTGCGAGGATCTACCCATCCAGAGCAACGGCTGGTACGAGGAAAACGGGGTGGAGCTCAGGCTCCTCACCAGCGTGGGCGCGATAGACAGGGAGCACCGGATCGTCATCACAGGCGAGGGTGAAGAGCTAGCGTACGATGTCTGCGTGCTGGCCACGGGCTCAGAGCCAGTACGGCCGCCCGTGCCTGGAGGCGACGACC
>JAJNDJ010000168.1 GCA_021156345.1 Rubrobacteraceae bacterium
TTTGCGGGCATCGTGCAGCAGCTTGTAGAGGGCGTTCTGGTTGGTGCCCATGCGCCTGGCGACCTCCGAGATGGGCATCTCCTCCAGTATCACCGCCACCACCGCCTCTCGCTGCCTATCTGTCAGTTCTTCGTCGATCATGCGGCGTAACTCTCCCAGTACCGTGTTCTGCAACGCCAGCTGTTCGGAGGTTAACTGAGGATCGGCTGGCCCGCGGTCCGCCCCCTCACGCCGGGCGAACAGGTCCTGCAGCGATACGTCGCGCCATCGCCTGCGCTTTAGCTCGGTGAGGGCAACGTTCATGGCTATCTTCTGGGCCCAGGTGGTGAAACGGCTCTCGCCTCTAAAGGAGTCCAGGTTGCCCGTTATCCTGATCAGTGCCTCCTGGGCAAAGTCCTCAACGTTAGCCTCTATGCCACTTGCATGCCTGCCCAGGGCTGCCCTTAGGCCGCTTACTAGTAGGTCATATAGGTCCGCAAGCGCCTCATCGGGGTTCGGTCCCCGCAAGTCGGCGAGCCATTGTTCGTTAGTACGTTCTCTCATGTAAGGACGGTACTACCCCGCTTTCTTCACCCACCGTAGCACTGATCCCGTGAAGGAGCAGGTACGTCGGTGGGATCAGAACCGCTTAGGACGACGCACGGGGTCTAGAGGGTAAGAAA
Source organism: Rubrobacteraceae bacterium (assembly GCA_021156345.1). Next base: position 663 of record JAJNDJ010000168.1, read on the forward strand.
TCGGTCCCTTGAGTGGTCTTATAGACGAGGGGCAGAAACGAGCATTACGCAGGGAAGGCGGGGAGAAGATGCCCCGGAGGATCGTACAGCACGACGAGGCCCGAGAGAGCATAGCGAGGAGGATTCGAGATAGCACGAGAGGCGGTAAACAGAATAAGTGATCGGGAGAGCCCAAACCCTCTTGCGAGGTACTTTGGGCAGATCGGTCGTGGAAGACTCCTTACGCACGAGGAGGAGATAGACCTCGGCAGGAGGACAAGGGTAGGCGACAAGACGGCACGGTCCAAGCTCATCGAGAAGAACCTGAGACTCGTCATCCCGATCGCAAAGAAGTACCGTGGGATGGGTCTGCCCTTCGGGGACCTCATCCAGGAGGGCAACATAGGTCTCATGCGAGCAGCGGACAAGTTCGACCCTGAGAAGGGCTTCCGCTTCTCGACCTACGCCACCTGGTGGATCAGGCAAGCCGTCCAGAGGGCTGTGGCTGACAAGGGTCGGACCATAAGGGTGCCTGTGCACATGGGTGAGAAGATAAGGAAGATGGCCCGCACCTACAACGAGCTTTCGGCCCAACTCCAGCGCGAGCCCACCGACGAAGAGGTTGCCGAGAGGCTTAGCTGGGACATTGTCCGGGTCAGGGAGGTCAAGAGCGCCATACCCGACGCTACCAGCCTCAACCAGCCTCTCTCTTCTGAGGAGGGCAGCTCGGAGCTGGGCGATCTTGTCGAGGACGAGCGCGAGTCGGGGGCGGACGGCGAGGTGGTGCGGGAGCTGGAGACTCGCCGCCTTTTAGAGTCCGTCGCAGGGCTCCCCGAACGCCAGCGCCGCGTCCTCGTTCGCCGCTATGGCCTTGACGGCGAGAAGCCAGCTACCCTCGCTGATCTGAGCGAGGAGCTTGCGGTCTCCCGCGAGAGGATCAGGCAGCTCCAGCGCGAGGCCGAGCAATGGTGCCGGTTTACAGAGGGAACGCTCTCAGAGAGCCGCATAAGGCAGTCTAAGGCAAGGAGGCAGAGATGAACGGTAGAGAATCGCAGAGAAGCTTGGGCTTTGGGTCAGAGAACTCAATAGTGAGGAGGTAAGAGAGTGCTCTTTAGTCGCCGCAAGACCAAGATGGTCATGCCCACCGAGGCTCTTCCCGGCCGGGAGCAGCCGGCGTTCGCCGTTCCCGAGAAGCACGCCGTGCTCGGCACGCTCCTTGAGCCACCCTTTCCCGAGGGTACAAGCGCCGCGGTCTTCGGTCTCGGATGCTTCTGGGGCGCCGAGCGCAAGTTCTGGCAGATCGATGGCGTCTACACGACGGCGGTCGGCTACGCGGGAGGCTTCACACCGAACCCGACCTATGAGGAGGTTTGTAGCGGACGAACCGGGCACACCGAGGCCGTGTTCGTCGTCTTCGACCCCGAGAAGATCTCCTACCGGGAACTGCTCGCAGTGTTCTGGGAGGCACACGACCCGACGCAGGGGATGCGCCAGGGCAACGACATAGGCACGCAGTACCGCTCGGCGATCTACTACACGGGCGACGAGCAGCGCCGGGCCGCTGAGGAGACCCGTGACGCCTACGAGCAGGCGCTCAAGGGTGCGGGTTACGGTCCGATCACCACGGAGATCACGCCCGCTGGCCCGTTCTACTACGCCGAGGACTACCACCAGCAGTACCTCCACAAGGTCCCCAACGGATACTGCGGTTTGGGTGGGACCGGCGTGAGCTGCCCTGTCGGACTCGGCGTGAATGCCGACAGCGACGAGCTGTCCCTCACCGACCAGGAGTGGCGGAAGCGGCTCTCTACGGAGCAGTACGTCGTCCTGCGCGAGGCGGCGACCGAGCGCCCGTTCTCTGGCGAGTACGTGGACACCGACGAAGCCGGCCTCTACCACTGCGCCGCCTGTGGCAACCCGCTCTTTGAGAGCCAGGCGAAGTACCACTCGGGCACCGGCTGGCCGAGCTTCACTGAAACCGTCTCGCCTGAGGCCGTAGAGCTCGTTGAGGACCGTTCGCACGGGATGGTGCGCACAGAGGTGCGCTGCGCGCGCTGCCACTCGCACCTCGGCCACGTCTTCGATGACGGTCCGAAGGAGGCTGGGGGGCAGCGGTGGTGCATGAACAGCGTCGCGCTCGACCTGGAACAGCGCTGAGGCTCGACTGCGAATTGACCTGCGAGGATCTAGAGGGTCCTCGCAGCGTCCTCCGAGCCGGCGAAGAAAGCGCCAAGGATCACCTCCAGTCCAAACAGTTGCGCGACCACCACAAGCCCGATGAGCAGGAGAAAGGCTCCCCGGATCCTGATCTGGGCGCTCCTGTCCTGCAGCCTTGAAGGAAACCTACAGTAGTGGAGCCGACGAGGACCTCGTTCGCTCAGTGGTGTCAAAGATCCCCGGTCCACAACCGAGTGCACCTTCCCCTATGTTGGGTGAATAAGGGCAAGAAGAGAAGGGCCGGGATACCAGGCCCCGGCCCTTCTTACCTCGTGGGTCTAACGCCGCCTAACCCTAGTCGTCCCTGTGCAACTGGCCCCTTATGGCACCATCGGGGTACGGGTCGTTGTGGACGTTGACGTAATAGTGGGAGGGGTGCTCCCTTAAGTTCTTGCTCAGCTGCTTGCTTATAGCCTTGCAGCCCTCTGAGGAGCCATCCGTTGGCGCCTTGAGCTCCACGACAATGTCGCCAGCCACATTAGGTCCTCCCCGATGGATGTGGGCCGCCGTGGCCGGCTTTATGCGCTCCACCTCCAGCTCATAGCACACCTTCGCTTTGTGCACTTCGACATCGACCTCACCCCGGCCGTTGGGGTCGCCCGGTCCCGGCACCTCTTTTTCGCCCGTCAAGGATGCTTCGAGGCTGGCGCGAGCTTCGCTGGCCACCACGGGGACGGCGGCGATCAGCACGAGCGCTAGGACGAGCGCTGCCAGCAGGGTCGGTCTCCTCATCGAACTCTCTACCTCCTCATTTGGTTGGGGACCCTCTCCACACCACACATACTCTGATTTGTACGCACAGGTGGATCAAATGGTTCAACCTTCCCTGCGAACTTGTAAGAACTCCGTATTGGCGAAGTTCGGAGACTCACCTTCCACACACTTGGGTAAATAAGGGTGGTAAGAAGAAAGGGCCGGAGCCAGAAGCCCCGCCCTTCCGTGGAGCGATCTATCTCGCAACGTCGTGAAGCTCACCTAGTGTGAGCTGAGGGGTTGCTGTCCCGGCTCCGGGGGGTCGACTCGGGACGGGCGATGCGCCCGCGACCGCCGTTACGCCACATCAAGAAGGCCACGATGAAAGCCCACACGGCAAACAGAAGCAGGCCCACCACTTTGATGTTCGACGGGAGGAAGCCCTCGTAGGCCACCATCACAGCGCCGTCGTACATGAACGAGGCCCCGGAGACCGCGGCCACCAATCCCACCAACCGCGGGTAGACCCTACCGAGCGCGATGGCCACTTCGAAGATAAAGAGGGTCAGCCCCGCGAGGAAGAACGTAGCCCTTTCCCCACGATTTGTTCGTCAGGCAGTGCGTTCTTGCCCGTGGACTCCCACCAGGGCGACGCTGCCGACCATCATGCCGGCGCCTGTCGTCACGAAGACGGTAAGAGAACCGGAGGCCGACGCCGTGGGCACGGGACCTGTCCGTTGTGGAGAGTTTTGCTTATGCGCGCGGAGTGGGCTCCGAGCGCGGCGCGTCCGGCCCCGGCTCATCGAGATCGTCCTCGACCCCCTTGAGGAGGACGGCGTTGACGGCCACGATGATCGAGGAGACTGACATCAGAAGAGCAGACCACTCGGGCCTGAGCATGATGCCGTAGGCTGGATAGAGCACCCCAGCGGCGACCGGGATCGCCAGCACGTTGTACACCGATGCCCACACCAGGTTCTGCTTCATCTTCCTTACGGTCGCCTTCGAGAGCACGACAGCGCGGGTAACGTCGATCGGATCGCTCCTCATAAGGACTACCTTCGCCGTCTCGATAGCGACATCGGTGCCCGCGCCGATGGCTATGCCTATATCCGCCCGGGCTAGGGCCGGGGCGTCGTTGACTCCGTCTCCGACCATCGCTACCTGTTTGCCCTCCCTCTGGAGCTGCTCGACGTAGCGTGCTTTGTCGACGGGGAGCACCTCGGAGAAGACGCGCTCTATGCCGAGTTCGCGGGCGACGGCCTCTGCGGTTCTCTTTTTGTCGCCCGTGATCATAACCGCCTCTATGTCCATCTCCTCGAAGCGCCTGAGTGTCTCGCGTGCGCTGGGCTTGATCGTGTCCGCCACGGCGACGAGTCCGGCGGACTCTCCGTCCACCGCGACGAACATCGGTGTCTTACCTTCCTGCGCAAGTGTGATGGCCCGCTCCTCCAACGGGAACGCATCTATCCCGCTCTCGTCCATCAACTTGATGTTGCCAACGAGCACGGAATGACCGTCCACCTCGGCCCGGATGCCGTGTCCAGCAACAGCCTCGAACCGTGTAGCTGGTCTGCGTGATGAATGAAGGCTGCCGCCAGCAACAGCGCGAGCGGCCGCGCCTTCGTAAGAAGTGTCTTCAAGAAGACCCCCTATTTCGTGTGGTGTTCGGGTTGAGTCTCGCTTGCTCCGACGTTACCGGAGCGAAGAAGTCTTCAAAGCCTGAACACCTGAAGGACGGAATACGGCAGCTGCCCAGCGAAGGACTGCGGACCGACGCAATCCGAGCCAAATCTTTAGCCACATGCCTTTGGCCAACAAGCTCACGAGCAGTCCAAGGAACCCTGCGACCACGGCGAAATACTCGGTGCTCGTCGCATGGCCCGCCGGGTGCTCGTGCGTGTCGCCCGCCGTCCCGACTGCGGCGTGGTGCTCCGCCGCGTGCCTCACACCACCACTGCACCCCGGAGAGGCGCAGAGCAGGTGCAGGGATCCGAAGACCCCGTGGCAGAGCAATAGTGCTCCCACGAGGAGGAGCGGTGTGATCTTCTCTCTAGTCGAGTGGTCGATCACGCTGTCCTTCAGGCGGCTACACTGTAGCCGGCTTCCTCGATAGCACCCTTGAGATCCTCGGTGCCCACCGTACCCTCGTCGTAGGAGACCTCGACGGTTCCCCTTGCGACGTCGGCGTTGGCCTTCTCCACACCGGGGAGCTCGTTCAGCTCGTCTTCGACCGCAGCCTTGCAGTGCCCGCAGCTCATGCCCGGTACGTTGAACGTCTTCTCGGCCATCGTTTCTCTCCTCGCTCTGCAATGAAAAACGTCTAAACCCTCAGGAACCGCTCGACGGCGGTAGTGAGCTCCTCTATCTTCTCGTCCGCTTCCATTCCGCCGTTCTCGATGGATTCCCTGACGCAGTGCTCGACGTGGTCCTTGAGCAGGATGGTGCCTACCTTCTCCAGGGCGGAGACGACGCTCGCGATCTGAGTCAACACGTCCACGCAGTAGGCTTCCTCGTCGACCATGCGCTGCACCCCCCGCACCTGGCCCTCGATCCGCTTGAGGCGGTTCTCGAGCAACTCTTTGTCCTTGGCTTTTATGTAGCCGTTCGTGGCCCCCTCCACTGGGTTCGCGTGACCTGGAGCCCTAAAGAGTGCAGCCGCCCGATAGCTTCCCTGGACTCGTCGCGCACCACGTCCGCTACCGCCACGAGCCCTGCGGGCTCGCCATCCACCGCGACACAGATAGGGGTCTTGCCCTCTCGCGCCAGCTCCTCACCCCTCTGGGCGAGGCCGTCCTCGGAGACGCCCGAATCGGAGAGAAAGCGCCGGCTGCCCACGAGAACCTTGCGACCCTCGACGCGAGCGCAGATGCCGCCGACCGGGACAGCCTCGAACGCTTCGAGTTCGGCGAGCGGAAGTCCGCGGTGCGTGGCAGCCCGGACTATCGACTCCCCAAAGGGATGCTCGCTGCCCCTCTCGGCCGACGCCAAGAGCCTCAAGAACGCTTCCTCGTGCATCCCATCTAAGACGACCACGTCGGTCAGCTCGGGGGTGCCTCTGGTGAGCGTGCCGGTCTTGTCTAGCACCACCGTGTCGAGCTTGTGGGCCCCCTCGAGGGCTTCTCCGCCCCTGATCAGAATCCCCGATTCGGCGCCCTTACCGGTACCGACCATGATCGAGGTCGGCGTCGCCAGGCCCATGGCGCAAGGGCAGGCGATGATCAGGACGGCCACCGTGTTCAGGAGCGCGAACGTGAGGGCAGGTTCGGGTCCGAGCAGCAGCCAGACGACAAACGTTGCGGCGGCCACGGCGATCACACCCGGCACGAACACCGCGCTGATCCTGTCAGCGAGATGCTGGATTGGGGCTTTCGACCCCTGTGCCTCCTCGACCATTCTCATGATCTGGTGAAGAGCAGTATCCTCGCCGACCTTCGTAGCCGTGAAACGGAACGACCCACTGATGTTCATGGTCGCCCCGATTACCTCGTCGCCCTCGCGCTTGGTGACGGGGATGGACTCGCCCGTGATCATCGACTCGTCCACCGCAGACGCGCCCGAGACAACCCGCCCGTCCACCGGCACTTTCTCCCCCGGCCTGACCACGACGACGTCCCCAACCTGCACGTCCTCGAGGGGCACGTCGAGCTCCTCGCCTTCCCGCACTACGCGAGCGGTCTTCGCTTGAAGCCCAGCGAGCTTACTTATTGCTTCGTTGGTGCGTCCTTTCGCCCGGGTCTCTAGCAGACGCCCCAGCAAGATCAGGGTGATGATGAGCGCCGAGGTGTCAAAGTACACGTCCGCCCTGTCAGCCGTGAAGAGCCCCGGCGCGAGCGTCGCCACCGCGCTGTAGAGGTAAGCGGCGCTGGTCCCCATGACCACCAGCGTGTTCATGTTCGCCTGCCCGTTCCGGAGCGCCCCCCACGCCCCCCGGTAGAACCGCCGGCCGGCCCAGAACTGTACCGGTGTGGCGAGCCCGAGTAGCACAAATGCTAGCCACATCATCGGTATCGGAGGCTCGAAGCCGAGCATCATCGGAAGGCTGCCGACGAAGATGAGCGCCGTGAGCGCCGCGGCGAGGATGAAGTCCGCTTTGAGCTCCTTGTATTCGCGCTCGTGGGAGTCCTCTGCAAAAGACTCCTCTCCCCGAACCACACCGTAGCCCGCCCCCTCGACTGCCTTCTCCAGATCACGCAGCTCCACCTCGCCCGTTAGGTACCCGACCGTAGCCTTCCCGTTGGCAAGGTTTACGCTCGTCTTCAAGACACCCGGCACCTTCTCGAGGGCCCGCTCGACCCGCCCCACGCAGCTAGCGCACGTCATCCCCGTCACAGGGATCGTGACCCGCGCCAGCCACTCTTTCTCCTCGGTCTTTTCCGTGCCGTTCTCCTCACCTTCACGCTCGACTGAATCGACCTTATACTATACCCCCCGACCCTATATCTCAAGTTTGCCCTGAGGCGCTCCTTGGCCTTGCGTAGCTCAACCTTCAACTGAGCGAGGCGCTAGCAGCAGAGGTTCTTGAGTTCCACCTACTTCAGGTGCTTGCAGACGCAGTTGCTCCAGTTACACCCTGCTAGCCGCCCCGCTGGCCAGAAAGTCCTTTACCCCCCGAGCGCGATGTATCGGAGCGCCGTCCTATATGACGAGCAGCTTGCCTGGGACCCGTCGCAAGAGATGCCTCAAGAAGCGGTGACCTGACTCGATAGTGTCTTCTCCATAGTGGGATTCGTTATTCCCAAGTCTTTAGATCGTCACGCTGAGAT
>JAJNDJ010000169.1 GCA_021156345.1 Rubrobacteraceae bacterium
GGCTTCACATAGCGGCTGCCTCCTCCTCGAAGAACGCGAACGCATTCCTGGAGAGGATAAGGCTGGACGAGTTCGTCGAGGAAGAGGGCCTGAGCTACGGCTTTGTGGAGCCGGGCTACACTCTGCTGGGCATCCTGGAGGCGAACGTGAGCGGACGAGACTTCGAGCAGGGCAAGCCGCATCCGGAGATCTTCCTGACGGCGGCCGAGGAGCTAGGACTCCCGGCGGAAGAGTGCTTCGTCGTCGAGGACGCCGCGAACGGGGTGCAGGCGGCGAAGGCAGGCAACATGGCGGCGCTGGGGCTGGCGCGGGCCGAGGACGAGGACCTGCTCAAAGAGGCGAACGCGGATTTGGTCGTCACGACCCTCGATGACGTCTCCCTCGATGCACTCGCCGAAGGTCGCCTAGAGCACGTGAGCGTCCGGTGAAGGCGCTCTTGCGGAGGGAGTAAGGCGATGGTTGCTCGACACACCGCGGACTTCAGTGAGTACCAGGACGCTGTGGAGATCGCGTTGGCGGGGCTCAAGGAGGAGCGGGTGGTCGAGCGGATCTGGGCCGGTGACCACACCGTCTGGGGACTGAAGCCTGAGGAGATAGCGAACCGTCTGGGCTGGCTCAAGAGCCCGCAGGTCATGCGGGAGGAGCTGGAGGGAATCTCCGCACTGGTCGAGGCTGTGCGCAACGAAGGCTACACCCACGCCCTGCTGCTCGGCATGGGTGGATCCAGCCTGGCCCCGGAGGTTTATCGCAACGTCTTCGGTGTTGCGGACGGACACCTGGACCTGGCCGTCCTAGACAGCACCGACCCCGATGCCGTCCTGGAACACGCTGACCGGCTCGACCTTTCGCGCACCCTGCTCGTCGTCTCCACCAAGTCCGGCGGGACGGTCGAGACGTTCTCCTTCTTCAGGTATTTCTACAACCGGGTTTCTGATACACTCGATGAGGATCGGGCCGGCGAACACTTCGTCGCCGTCACCGACCTCGGCAGCGGGCTGCAGGACATCGCTGAGAAGTACCGGTTCCGGGCGACGTTTCTCAACGACCCGAACATCGGCGGGCGCTATTCGGCGCTCTCGTTCTACGAGCTGGTTCCGGCGGCGCTCATCGGCGTGGACATCCGTAGGCTGCTCGACGGCGCGACAGAGATGGCGCGGGCCTGTGGCAAGAGCGGCGTCGAGGAGAACCCCGGCGCGTGGCTCGGGGCGGCGATGGGGGAGCTTGCCAACTCGGTCGGACGCGACAAGCTCACGTTGGTCGGGGGGCCGACCTTCGCTCCGCTCGGGGTCTGGATCGAGCAGCTCGTAGCCGAGAGCACCGGTAAGAAGGGCAAGGGCATAGTTCCCGTGGGAAGCGAGTCACCCGGCGCGCCGGAGGTCTACGGAGACGACCGGCTCTTCGTCTACGGGGGCGCGGACGGTAGCGACGGCGAAGACTCTGCTGGCAGGCTCGAGGACCTGGCCCAGGCCGGGAATCCCGTGGTGCGGATAGAGGCGCGGGAACCCTACGATCTGGGCGGTGAGATGTTCCGGTGGATGATGGCGACCGCCGTAGCCGGGCACATCCTTGCCATCAACCCGTTCGACCAGCCGAACGTCGAGTCGGCCAAGGTGCTTGCCAGGAAGATGGTGGCGGAGTACCAGGAACAGGGTAGTCTGCCCGGGCTACAGCCGACGCTGCAAGAGCACAGGATCACCGTCTACGGCTCCGGCGAGGCGAAGACGGCTGCGGAGGCGCTGGAAGAGTTCCTGTCGCGGGCTCGTCCCGGAGACTACGTGGCGCTTCAGGCCTACGTAAAACCCTCGGAGGAGACGACCAGCTCCCTCCAAGGGCTTCGCCTCCGGCTGCGAGACCGGCTGCGGCTGGCGACCACGGTGGGCTATGGGCCGCGGTTCTTACACTCCACGGGTCAGTTACACAAAGGCGACGCCGGAAACGGGCTGTTCGTCCAGTTCACCGCCGACGACGAGCGGGACGCGCCAATTCCGGACGAGGCTGGATCGGCCGCCTCGTCCCTCACCTTCGGCGTACTTAAGGAGGCCCAGGCTCTTGGCGACCGCCAGGCGCTGCTGGACGCTGGGCGGAGGGTTATCCGTTTTCACCTTGACGAAGACGTGGGCGGCGGTCTGGGCCGGCTGACAGCGTGGGTATCGTGATGGGCCCGCCACCGGAGGAAAGCTGGGAATACGGAGAGGAGCGATCCACTCGACTTAGACCTTAGGAGGACGCAAGATGCGAATCGTTCAGTTGTCGGACATCCACGTGGGAACACCGCTTTTCAGGCCCGACTTCTTGAAAGCGGCCATAGAGGAGACCAACGCCTACGCGCCGGACTTCGTGGCCGTGGCCGGAGACCTCACCACCGCGGGTTACCGGTGGGAGTTCGAGGAGGCCAAGAGCTACCTGGACCAGATTGAGTGTGAGAACGTGGTCGTGATCATGGGCAACCACGATGCCAAGAACGTCGGCTACCAGCACTTCGAAGACCTGTTCGGCCAGCGGGCACGTTCGGTGACGTTTTCGGTTCCCGAGGGAGAGGTGAAGTTGGTGGCGCTTGACTCCTCAAAGCCGGACCTGGCTGAGGGGGAGGTCGGACGGGAGAACTACGGGTGGATTGACGCCGAGTTACGAGACTGGGAGAGGGGGGCGAAGATCGTGATGGTCCACCACCACCTCCTGGCCGTTCCCGGCACCGGGCGCGACCGGAACAACTTGCGTGACTCAGGGGACATGATGGCCGTGCTGCGAGACCTGAAAGTGGACATGGTTCTTTCGGGGCACAAGCATGTCCCCTACGTCTGGAGCATCTCCGGGGTGAGGGTGATCCACTCCGGGACCGTCTCCAGCATGAGGGTCCGCGGAAGCATAGCCCCATCCTACAACGTCATCGAGTTCGACTCGGAGAAGGTCCTGGTCAATCTCCGGCATCCGGGTGAAGGAGAGCAGCCGTTCGCCCGTTTCTCCCGCCAGGCAGTCACGACCAGCGAGATCTTCCCGGACCTCGAATACTTCATCCGCTACGACAAAGCGTCTGCATGAAAGAGAGAGGAGATGACCAAAAACATCAGAGATCTACCGGACGCGGTTGAGCACAGCGACGAGCTGGCCCAACGCCTGGCGGGAAGACGGCCAGCCGTGTTCCTCGACTACGACGGCACGCTGACGCCCATAGTGGACCGGCCCGAGGACGCGGTCATCTCCGAGAGCATGCGCAACGCCGTCCGCGAATTGGCCAAACGTTGCCCCGTGTGCGTGGTCAGCGGGCGCGATAGGCGAGTGGTACAGGAGCTCATGGGCGTAGACGACCTGATCGTCGCCGGCAGCCACGGCTTCGACATCTGGAGCCCCGCGGGCGGTGAGACCCAGCGCGAGGAAGGCGAGGAGTTCGGGGGACTGCTCAAAGGGGTGGAGGCGCGTCTGCGCGAGGAGTTGGGCGGGATCGAAGGTGCCCTCGTCGAGCCGAAGAAGTCCTCCGTCGCCGCCCACTACCGGCTCGTTTCGGAGGACGAGCGGCCAAGGGTGGGACGGGTCGTCGAGAAGATCCTCGCCGAACACCCCGACGAGCTGAAGGTGACGCCCGGCAAGATGGTCTACGAGGTCCAGCCGAACATCGACTGGGACAAGGGGAAGGCCGTTCTGTATTTGCTCGGAGCACTCGACCT
>JAJNDJ010000170.1 GCA_021156345.1 Rubrobacteraceae bacterium
CCAGGAGTTCCGCGGCGATCCGGGAGAGGAGATCTACACGTTCACCCCGAGCGCCAAGCGCGCTTTGCAGCTCTCATTCACCGCGGCCAGGCAGATGGGTGCTGGGCACGTCGGGAGTGAGCACCTGTTGCTCGGGCTTCTCGGTGAGGGTGACGGGAACGCCTACAGGATACTGCAGCAGCACGGGGCGACCGACGCCGAAGCCCTGAGGCGTGAGATCCTTCGCCTCATGCAGCAGCGGGGGGCGCAGATGGGACAGGGGAGACCTGGCGCCGCCGCAGGAGGCCCTGGGATGGGTGGCGGTCAGCAGGGTCCGCCGAGCCGGACGCCGACCCTCGATGAGGTCAGCAGAGATCTCACGCAACTAGCAGGTGACGGTGAGCTCGACCCCGTTATCGGGAGGGCCGAGGAAATCTCACGGGTCGTCCGCATCCTCTCCCGTCGCACGAAGAACAACCCCGTCCTCATCGGTGAGGCCGGAGTGGGCAAGACGGCGGTGGCCGAGGGACTCGCCCAGCGGATCGTCTCGGACGACATACCTGAGTCGCTCAAGGGCAAGCGTGTCCTCGCGCTCGACGTGGGTGGGCTCGTGCCGGCGGGGCAGAGGGCGCTGTCAACGCTTCGAACATGCTCAAGCCGGCGCTGGCGCGCGGCGATCTCCAGGTCGTCGGGGCGACCACGCTCGACGAGTACCGCAAGCACGTGGAGAAGGACAAGGCCCTGGAGCGGAGGTTCCAGCCCGTGCTCGTCGATGAGCCGACGGTGGACGAGACGGTGGCGATCCTCTTCGGGCTCAGGGACCGTTACGAGGCGCACCACAGGGTGAAGATAACGGAGGAGGCTATCATCGCGGCCGCCCAGCTCGGCGACAGGTACATAACGGACCGCTTCCTGCCCGACAAGGCCATAGACCTACTCGACGAGGCCGCTGCCGAGGTGCGGCTCCGCTCGACGGTGCCGCCGGTTGACGTCAAGCGCATCGAGGAGGAGATAGCTAGCCTCGAACGCGAGAAGGAAGACGCCGTCATGGCCGAGGACTACGAGACGGCCGCAGGCTTCAAGCAGCGAATCGAGCAGCTCAAGGCCGAGCTCGAGGAGCAGCAGGAGGGTTGGGTCGGACGCCGCGAGACGAACGCCCCCGAGGTGACGCGCGAGGACATCGCCCGCATCCTCGAGGAGTGGACCGGCGTGCCCGCGACCAACATAGTCCAGGAGGAGGCCGAGCGTCTCCTGAGCCTGGAGGCCGTACTACACGAGCGGGTCGTGGGCCAGGAGCCCGCGGTCAAGGCCGTGGCCGAGGCCATCAGGCGCGCCAGGGCCGGCATAAAGGATCCGAAGCGCCCCGTCGGCAGCTTCATCTTCCTCGGTCCCACGGGTGTGGGCAAGACCGAGCTCGCGAGGACGCTCGCCGAGTTCCTCTTCGGCGAAGAAGACGCCATGATCAGGATAGACATGTCCGAGTTCCAGGAGGCCCACACCGTCTCCAGGCTCGTCGGCGCCCCTCCCGGCTACGTCGGCTACGAGGAGGCCGGACAGCTCACGGAGCAGGTGCGGCGTCGCCCCTACAGCGTCGTGCTCTTCGATGAGATCGAGAAGGCCCACCCCGACGTCTTCAACACGCTCCTTCAGGTGCTCGACGACGGGCGGCTGACGGATGCCAAGGGCAGGACGATCAACTTCGAGAACACGGTCGTCATCATGACCTCGAACGTGGGCAGCCAGCACCTCGTCTCGACGAGGCAGTTTGGCTTCACCTCGCGCGATGGCGTGGATTTCCGCGAGACCGAGCGGCGGGCGCGCGAGGCCCTTGAGCGGGCCTTCAGGCCTGAATTCCTCAACAGAGTAGATGAGATCATCGTCTTCCAGCCCCTCACCAAGGAGGACGTGCTGAAGATCGTTGACATCATGCTCTCTCGCCTGAACAAGCACCTCGAAAGCCAGCGCGTCCAGGTGGAGGTTACCGACGCTGCGAAGGAGTTCCTGGCCGAGGAAGGCTACGACCCGAAGTTCGGCGGAAGACCGCTGGCGCGGGCCATAAGGCGCTACGTCGAGAACCCCCTGAGTAGCCGCATCATAGGGGGCGAGTTCGGCCCCGGCGACACCGTCGTCGTTGACCGCGCCAAGGAGGAACTCACCTTCGAGGCGAAGGTACCTGCGGCGCACTAATACTGAATATCGCCCGCCACAGAGGGCTCCCCAAATAGGGGAGCCCTCTGCTGTGCTAAGTTTGTCGCCGTGATGGAGTTACCGGAAGGCTACACGACGAGAGCACCCGCGCGCGAGGAGGCTGAGGCCGTTGCGGCTTTGATCTCAGCCTGCCAGATCGCAGACACAGGCGTGTCGGACATGAGCGTGGAGGAGATGCTAGACGATTGGCATACTCTTGACCTCGCCGAGGAGGCCGTGATGGTGATCGCGCCCGACGGCCGGACCGCCGCCTACGCCGACGTGTTCAACCGCTCCTTCGTGATCGTCTCGGTCTACGGTTACGTCCACCCGGATTATCGGGGAGTGGGTATAGGTAGCTATCTTGTGGCGTGGGGGGAGCGCTGGACGCGCGATCATATGCCACATGCCCAGGAGAACGCGCGCGTCGTCGTGCAGCATTACATCAACCCGGCACACGAAGCGGCGCGACGACTGCTGGAGAACTCGGGCTACACCCCGGTACGCGGGATATACGTGATGGAGACCACCCTCGATAAGTCCCCGCCATTACCCGACTGGCCCGCTGATATCTCCGTCAGAACCTTCGTCCCAGGTAGGGACGAGCGTGCGGTCTACGAGGCCGTCGAGGATGCGTTCAGAGATCTGTGGGGCCGCCCCAGCAACCCTTTCGAGCGGTTCGTCAGGGAGACGGAGAAAGGGAGCTTCGACCCCTCACTCTGGTTTCTGGCCGTGGAAGGCCACGAGATTGCAGGCATTACCTTGTGCAAGACGCTCGCCGGCGAGGGATGGGTCGACGTGGTGGGAGTGCGGCGCCCGTGGCGGAACCGCGGGTTGGGACTCGCCCTCCTTCGTCACGCCTTCACCGAGTATCACCGGCGAGGTACCCATAGGGTCAGCCTCAGCGTCGACGCCGAGAGCATCACAGGCGCTCCCAGGCTCTACGAAAGGGCCGGGATGCGCGTCAGGGAGAGCTACGTCATCCACCTCAAAGAACTTCGCCCAGGCGTCGACCTCGGGATGAGACTCGATGAAGATTAGTGTCATCCCATAGCATCAAACAAAAGTTTGACGGGGCTGCTCTGTTGCGCTAGGGTATGTATCTATGGGAGAGGCTTTACATGTGCGGCGGGTAGAGATCCTGCGCTACCTTGCGCGGCGGGCGAGTGTGGAGGGGCCTCCGCCGAGTGTGCGTGAGATCGGGGCTGCCGTTGGTTTGAGTAGCTCGCAGAGCGTACACCACCATCTTGGCAGGCTGGAGGAGGAAGGATACGTGAGGAGGATGGGGAGGGGTGCCAGGACGCTCGGGCTGACGGGGAAGGGTTGGGAGGCGGCGGGCCACATGGCTTTGCTCGGCAGGATCGCTGCCGGTCGCGGCCTCGAGGCGGTGGCGTTCGGTGACGAGGCCTACTCGCTGGCTGCAGAGCTGCTCTCGGTGCGTTCCGGACGGCGGCGTTATCTGTTGCGGGTTGTGGGGCAGAGTATGGTGGGGGCTAGGATAGAGGATGGGGATCTCCTGGTGGTGGAAGAAGACGAGATCCCACCAGACGGTGCTGTGGTCGTCGCGTTGCTCGGGGATGGGGATGAGGTAACCGTCAAGCGGCTCTACCGCGAAGGTGCGAAGGTACGGCTCAGACCGGAGAATGGGGAGCACCAAGAGATCCTGGTCCCAGCGGAGGAGGTAAGGGTACAGGGGAGGGTGGTCTACGTGGTCCATCCACCGCGGCTTGGCCCTTACGGGGACGGGTCTTGAGCCAGGATGGGGTCTGTTCCGGACCTGCTTTGGGGTCTGCTCTGGTACGTGGCATGCACGGGCGCCGGAGGCCTCGTCGGATACTTCTTCGCCAGGAAGCGCACAGAACACG
>JAJNDJ010000171.1 GCA_021156345.1 Rubrobacteraceae bacterium
GAGGCAGGATCCTGTGCCTGAAGACCTCGTCAGGCGCATCCTGGAGAGCGCCGTGCACGCCCCCAACCACAAGATCACCGAGCCGTGGCGCTTCCACGTATTTTCGGGAAAGGGGCGCGGCGAGCTGGCCAGGGCGAGGGCCGAGACGGCCCGCCTGCAGGCCGAGGCAGAAGGGGAGGACGAAGAGATGGCGACGGGTAGGATCAGCCGCGAGCGAAAGAAGGCCTTCAGGGCGCCTGTGGTCATCGCTGTGATCTCCATATCCGGCCGTGATGAGGTCGAGACCCTGGAGAACTACGCGGCTTGTGCTGCAGCCGTCCAGAACATGCAGCTCACGGCCCACGCCCTCGGCCTCGCGAGTATCTGGCGCACCGGACCTGTCGCTTATCACGAGCACATGCGCGCCTTCTTCGGGCTGAGAGAGGGAGACAGGATCGTCGCTTACCTCTACATCGGCTATCCCGACATGGGTGAGAGACCCCGCAGGCGCAGCCCCGCACGCGAGAGGACCGTCTGGCACGACGGCTGAATGCCCTTCGCCGCAACCTAACGGCGCCTCTTACGTATTACTGGTAGTCAGCTAGGCGAGGAGCGAGAGTGAAGACGATACTTAGACGCGCACTCATACTGGCCGCGCCCATCGTGTGGCGCAAGATCAGGAACCGTCGGCGCGAACGCTAGTCAGCTCTCGCGTTCACGAGCCGTTACTGAAATGCTGAAACTCAGTCTCCTATCGGGATGGCCTCGAACCCTTTCTCCGTCTCTCGGACTTTGACGAGGCAGTCCCCTGGCTCGTGGTAGAGGATGACGGGGGCGTCGCGTGACTCTGCGGCCGAGAGCACATCGATGCGGTTCCGGCGGGCTGCTTCCGGATCTGTATCCACGCCGGAGATGAGGTCCGGGTCGAGCCAGATCTTGGCAGGTGCGAGATCTCCTGTGTAGAGCGCGAGGTCGTCGCCCTCCCCGATCCACACGATCTGATGCCCTGCGGAATGCCCCGAGCGCACCTCGACCCCGAGTCCCGGCAGAACATCTCCATCCGCGTGGAGCAGCTCGCACCAGCCATCTTCTACGCCCTTCTCGACGGCGGGGACGGCCGCCCGTCGTCCGTCCTTCTCCGGCATCCGCCGCGCCTCCTCGAGAGCGGCTTCCTGAACGTAGACCGTGGCGCTGGGGAAACTCGGCGGCCCCAGCGCCCAGCCGACGTGGTCGGCGTCCAGGTGTGAGAGTATGACGTGGGTTACGTCTCCGGCGGAGTAGCCCACGCTCTCGAGATTGTCGAGCAGGTGTCTATCCCGCCGCAGCTCATAGCGGCCGACCAGGATATCGGGCAGCTCAGGCCCGAATCCGGCGTCGATGAGCACGAGGTTATCGCCTGCCTCGACGAGGACGGGGTGCATGGCGCCCTTGATGCTGGCCTTCCGGGAGCCGCCGAAGAGGTTACCAGCGTCTGTAACGAATACCCCGTCGTCCAGGATGTGGACCCGCATCCGTGCCACCTCGAAGGTTGTCTCAGTAACCAAGTCGCCGAACCCTCCTCTGGTCGTGAATCCAAATGATAGCGGGCCCGGCGCCTCTGCGCTCGGTTCCCTGACGTGGCTTGATATAGTCGTCAGCCCGCCCGGATCTGG
Organism: Rubrobacteraceae bacterium; assembly: GCA_021156345.1. The sequence continues at coordinate 1,632 of JAJNDJ010000171.1, forward strand.
ACGAGGTGGTCCTCATGACCGTATTCGCTCTGAGACGCTACTCTGCAGTGCTCTTGCGAGCATGCGGGGATGTTTGAGTAGGTTGTAGGCCGGCGCGTCGCCCGTAAAAGTTTCGAGGAGCGTCCTGCGGGCTTCGGAGTCCTTCTCGCAGGCCTTGAAGAGTGGCTCGAGCAGCATCAGGTTCGGCACCAGATTGACCAGCGCGTATCCCGAGAGATGCTCGCGGGCCCGCCTGTGCCTGAGCTGGCGTTCGTAGCCGGATAGGACCGAGGCCGAAAAATCTTGCCTGGCGTGGGCCTCGTGGGCCCACGAGGCGGCCAGCCGGCCCGACTCCAGCGCATAACCGACTCCCTCCCCACTTATGGGGTGGACCATGCTGCCAGCGTCCCCAACCATCATCAGACCCTGGTCGTAGCGTTTCGCGCCCCACATCCCCATCTTGAGCGACCAGCTCGTCGGTGGGCCTTCCGGCGTGGCGTTCTCCAGCCAGCTTGCCAGCTGCGGATCTTCGAGAAAGCGGTCAAAGAAATCCTTGAGGTTTCGGCCCGTACGGGCGAGCGCTGCTGTCGAGACGCCTGCTCCGACGTTCGCCCTGCCGTCCCCGAGGTAGAAGACCCAGCCGTAGCCCGCGCCGTGCGAGTTCATGTCCTCGGTGATAAATACGTGCAGGTCCTGCTTGTCAGGGCCCTCCACATCGCTGAAGTATTGCCTGCGGGCGACGGCATTCTGGTGGGCCTTCATTCCTCTGCCGGCGAAGCCCCCGACGCCGTCGGCCACTACTACCAGCGGGGCCTCGAAGCGCAATGTTTCGCCTACCTCCCTGGCTTGGAGGCCTCTAGCACTGCCTGACGCCGACCTTACGAGGTCAGTAGCCCTTACCCCACTGCGGAGCTGTGCTCCTGCGGAGGTCGCACGCTCCAGGAGCCTGGCGTCCGTCTCCTTGCGCCTTACCACGTAGCCCCGAGGTCCGTGCAGGGAAGGAGGGACGCCCTGGCGCAGGTAAGCAGTATGGGTGTATATGGAGAAGCCCGTGAACTTGCCGTGGTGGGGCTCGTCGAGCCAGTCGGCGAGCCCCATCAGCGCGACCTCCGAGGCGGCGTGCGGCATCAGGCCGTCGCCACAGGTCTTGTCCCTGGGGAACTCCTGCCTGTCGATGAGCAGTGTGTTCAACCCCGCCTTTGCGGAGTGGTAAGCTGCCGAGGAGCCACCCGGACCGGCTCCAACGACGACGAGATCGTACCGCTCGGCCATCGTCCTCCTTCTCGAAACCCTCCAGACTGTGCCAGAATTATACTTGTGCTATGAGGAGGAGGAAACGTGGTCGACCGCAACAGGCCTGCGCGCTACGAGGTAGGAGAGCGGGCGGCCTTGAGGGCTACCGGACAGCCGGTCGAGATACTCGACGTCAGGCGAGGCGAGTTCGTACCTGACTTCGTCTACAAGGTGCGCGTCCTCGCACAGAGGCCAGCACGACCCTACAACCTTTCGGTACCCGAACATGATCTTACAGACCCTCAGGTCTGAAGTGTCAGGCGACAGGTTTCGGGTGTCAGGTATTGCTCTGCCATGCCTGTGACATCAGAGAAGCGGCGACCTTCACGTGACTACCCTACGGAGGAGGAACAACGCAGGGCAGTCTCTCCAGCCAACTCTACCTGATGGCTGATACTCGTAACGTAAAACCTGATTAGAAGCTCTCGCCCGTCGTCACATTCATGTAGGCGACGTCGACCAGGGGAACTCCGGTCGTCAGGGCCTGCCCCACGCACTGGGTGAGGACCTCGGCGGCGACGCCCGCATCGGGGAAGTGGCCGTCGAGGAGTCGGGCGGCGCGGGCAATCTCGTAGAAAGAGAATCGACGACGCTGACCGGTTAGCTTGTAGACTGCCTCGAGCACCTCGAAGCGCAAGGAGATCAGCTGCTCGAGCCTCCAGCGGATCTCATCCACGGTGAGGCTCATGGTCTGATACAGGCGGGCGATCTCGGCGACCTGGACGAGGCTCTGGGGGCGCTTGCCGAGGCGT
>JAJNDJ010000172.1 GCA_021156345.1 Rubrobacteraceae bacterium
CTATGTGTGCCCGAGGCGTACGGTGGGGCGGGGATGGATTTCCTGTCTTACTGTCTCCTGATCGAGGAGATCAGCCGCGCTGACGCCGGGGTGGGCGTAACGCTCGCGGTCCACACCAGCGCAGGCACGCTGCCCATCGTGATGTTCGGCACTGGGGAACAAAAGGCGCGGTGGGTGCCGCGGCTGGCGCGCGGAGAGAGGATCGGATGCTTCGCCCTGACGGAACCGGAGACGGGCTCTGACGCCTCCGCGATCCGGACGCGGGCCGAGAAGGTCGAGGGCGGCTACCGCATATCGGGGCACAAGCAGTGGGTCACGAACGGACGCGTCGCAGAGACCATGATCCTCTTCGCCCGCGCGGAAGGCGGAGCTAGAGAAGGCGTTACGGCCTTCGTCGTTCCCATGGACGCCAAAGGAATCTCCTTCGGCAAGCACGCTGAGAAGATGGGCGTTATCTCCGCAACCACGGACGACGTACTCTTCGATAACGTCTACGTCCCGGAAGAGGACCGGCTCGGGGAAGAGGGAAGAGGGCTTCGCGTCGCGCTCGGGACGCTGGATACGGGCAGGATCGGGATAGCCGCGCAGGCCACAGGCATCGCCGAGGCGGCCTTCCGCTACGCCACGCAATACGCCGCAGAACGCACCACGTTCGGGAAGCTGATCGCCGAGCACCAGGCGATAGCCTTCAAGCTGGCCGACATGCAGACGAAGATCAGGGCGGCCCGCCTCCTCGTCTACGAGGCGGCCTGGATGAAAGATCAGGAGCTGCCGCACGGCGAAGCAGGAGCCCGCGCCAAGCTCTACGCCTCACAGGTCGCGAACGAGGTAGCGTATGAAGCCGTCCAGGTCCTTGGCGGCCGGGGATACATGAAGGACCATCCCGTCGAGCGGTACTACAGAGACGCCAGGGTGACGGAGATCTACGAGGGCACCAGCGAGATACAGCGCCTTGTCATCTCCCGCGCCATCCTCGAGGAACAGACCAAAGCCCCTGGCGGCGTCGAGGAATCACGGCCAGTCGTAGGGTAAGCCCCTGCTTATGCTACAGTCTTGGCGCAGGGGTTAGAGACGCAGGAGGAGCATGCCTTGGATACCAGGAAAAGCGAGAAGGAACGTTGGGAGGAAGCTTACTCGAAAGGTCCCGAGCGCGACGCTGAGTTCTCGACCATGTCGGGCGTGCCGGTCAAGCCCCTCTACACTCCCGAGGACGTCGAGGGCACCTACGACGAGAAACTCGGCTATCCGGGCGAGTATCCCTACACCCGGGGTGTCTACCCGAACATGTATCGCGGAAGGCTCTGGACGGTGCGACAGTTCGCCGGTTACGGGACGGCCGCAGAGACCAACGCCAGGTTCAGGTACCTCCTGGATCACGGCCAGAACGGCCTCTCCGTCGCCTTCGATATGCCGACGCTTATGGGCCTCGACTCGGACTCGCCGCTCTCCCTCGGCGAGGTCGGCACGGAGGGTGTCGCCGTGGACTCCCTGGAAGACATGGAGCGACTCTTCGAGGGCATACCGATGGGCGAGGTCTCGACCTCCATGACCATAAACGCCCCTGCGATGGTCCTGCTGGCCATGTACGTCGTGGCCGCCGAGAAGCAGGGCGTCGCTCCGGAGGAACTGGAGGGCACGAACCAGAACGACATCCTCAAGGAGTACATCGCCCAGAAAGAGTGGCTCTTCCCCCCCAAGCCTTCGATGCGCGTCTTCAAGGACATGCTCGTCTACGCCACAGAGCACATGCCCAAGTGGAACACCGTCTCCATAAGCGGTTACCACATTCGCGAAGCGGGGAGCACCGCCGCCCAGGAACTAGCCTTCACCCTGGCCGACGGCTTCGCTTACATCGAGGCCGGTATCGAAGCAGGCCTCGACGTGGACGACTTCGCCCCGCGCCTCAGCTTCTTCTTCAACTCGCACATAGATTTCTTCGAGGAGATCTGCAAGTTCCGCGCCGCCCGCCGTATCTGGGCTACAGTGCTCAAAGAGAAGTACGGCGCCAAAGATGAGCGCTCCCTACGGATGCGCTTCCACACCCAGACCGCGGGCGTCTCCCTGACGGCCCAGGAGCCTTACAACAACGTCGCCCGCACCGCCTTCGAGGCACTCGCCGCCATCCTGGGCGGTACGCAAAGCCTGCACACAAACTCCCTGGACGAGGCCCTCGCCCTCCCGACGGAGGAGGCCGTCAGGATCGCCGTTCGTACGCAGCAGATAGCCGCCCTGGAGACCGGGGTGGCGAACACAATAGATCCTCTTGCTGGTTCTTACTTCGTCGAGGCGTTGACCGACGAATTGGAGCGGCAGGCCTACGACTACTTCAGGCAGATAGACGAGATGGGGGGCATGATCCAGGCCATAGAGCAGGGTTTCCCGATGCGTGAGATCTCCGAGGCCTCAGCCCGCTACCAGCGCGAACTAGAAGAGATGAAGCGCTACATGGTCAACGTCAACATCTACGAACCCCAGGACGAGCAGGACATGGAACTCCACCGCATAGACCCCGTGGTCTCGGAAGGTCAGGTCGAACGCCTGAAGGCCCTGAAGGAACGCCGCGACAACGACAGGGTGAAACGATGCCTCGAAGAGTTGAAGGAGGTTGCCAGAGGTGACGGCAACACCATGTACCCCATCCTCGAGGCCGTCAGGGCTTACGCGACGGTGCAGGAGATCTCCGACGCCCTCAAGGACGTTTTCGGCGACTACCGCGAGACGCCGGTGATTTGAAGCTGGTCAGCCAGTCAGCATAGGGTAGGCGTACATGCCTGAATGGTGGCCGCATAAGAAGCTCGGAGCAGCGGCTGCCATCCTCGACTAGCACGGATGAGTGTTGCAAGTGAAACGCTCAGCCGGTCTTCCAACCTCCGTCTTCGGGATATAATCCATTTGATACTCAGGTGTCAGGATGTTGGGGTCTTCTGGAAGGAGTCGCGTCATGGAAGCGAGGGTGGTGGATCTCCGGATTCTTCCCACGGAGGCGAGGGAGGTAGTTCGCATCTACAGGGACTCCGTACTGCCGGCCGCAAGACGTCAGCAGGGATTCAAGGGCGCCCTCCTACTAACGGATGATGAGACAGGGGTAGGGATCTCTATCTCGCTCTGGGAGACCGAGGAGGACAGGGAGGAAGGAGAGGCGAACGGTTTCTACCAGCAGCAGATCAGGAAATTCTCCGAGCTCCTGACCGAGACGCCGGTCCGCAAGCACTACAATGTGGGCGTTCTCCACTACGATGCCAGCGTTCTTGCGTAACCCACGGGCATAGGCCAACAACGTGAACGTCCCGGCGGGCTTCTGCGGTCTGCTAGAATTCGGGGAACGGAGGAGAAATTTCGGCTCCTCGCGTGGGGACCTTTGAGTAGAGGAGGAGGTCTATGGCTATCCGAGAGATCAGTGTTGGCCACGAGGCGCTGGGGCTGGACGCGGACGACCTGCGCAGGATGCACTACTACATGCTTCTCGCACGGCGGGTCGATGAGCGGTCCTGGATCCTCAACCGCCAGGGCAAGGCTGCGTTCGTGATCTCCTGCCAGGGTCAGGAGGCCGCCCAGGTCGGCGCCGCCTATAACCTG
>JAJNDJ010000173.1 GCA_021156345.1 Rubrobacteraceae bacterium
GTCATCCTGCTCGTCAGCCTGCTGCTCGGTCTGCGACACGCGAGCGACCCTGATCACCTCGCCGCCGTCACAACCCTCATAGCCTCAGAGAAGGAGCGAAATCGGGTAAGGAAGGCAGGAGTCATGGGCTTACTCTGGGGCCTGGGGCACGGGACCACGCTCTTGCTCGTCGGCTTGCCGCTCGTCCTTCTGAACCAGTACCTGCCCGAGGTCATCAGCAAGGTCGCCGAGGTCGCCATAGGTTGCATCATAGTGCTGCTTGCAGTGAGGCTTCTCGTCCGGTGGCGCCGCGGTTTTTACCACGTCCACATCCATGCCCACGACGGCGGCGAGGCCCACCGCCACGTCCACTCTCACGCCCACGACGAGTCCCACGGGCACGCCCACCGCGTCCCGCGGCGCACCCCGCTTTCATCCTACGGCGTCGGGCTGGTGCACGGTATCGGCGGTTCTGGCGGGCTCACGCTGCTACTGCTCTCGACTATCTCAGACGAGGGTCAGGCGACCGGTGCGCTGCTTCTCTTCGCTGCCGGGACCGCCGTCTCGATGGCGCTCCTCTCTACCGCCTTCGGCCTCGTCATAGCCGGCGGTCCCATAGCGCGCAATTTCGAGCGCGTCGCCCCCGTGCTCGGCGTCCTTAGCATGGCTTTCGGAGCATGGTATGCGCTCGGTGCTCTGGGAATGGTCGTCTATCCGTTCTAATGTAGGGGGCGTTTCGCGAAAAGCTCCTACAAGCAGACCCGCGGCTACAGGTATCGGGCTTCAGGAGATGGCCCGGTCCATGGCCTTCACGTTCGGCTCGCGCCCGGTCCAGAGCTTCTGCGCCAGTACACCCTGGTAGAGCAACATCCTGTCGCCGGCGACGACGGGGACGCCCCGCTCGCGGGCCAGCCGGACTAGCGGTGTCTCGGTCCCCGGACGGTAGACCGCGTCACAGAACGCCCTGCCCTCCCGCACGTAACCAGATGGCAGTGGCATAGGGTCCCCCTCTTTCATCCCTAGAGGAGTAGCGTTGATGACGATCTCCGCATCAGGGAGCGTATCGAGGTGATGAACCGCTAGCCCTTTTATGCCACTCTCATGCAGCTCGTCTCGCAGGTGTGTGGCGCGCTCGACGGTCCGGTTGGCGATGTGCAGCTCACCGACCCCGGCCTTACCGAAGGCGACCGCGATGGCTGCGGCGGTACCCCCGGCACCGAGGAGCAGGACGCTCTTGCCCGAGAGCTCTATGCTGGCCTCCTGGCAGGCCATCATCATCCCTCCTCCGTCAGTGTTGAAACCGCGCAACCCGGAGGCTTCGATCACCACGGTGTTGACGGCACCCGAGATGCGAGCTTCCTCCTCCAGCTCGTCCACGAGCGGGATCATCGCCCGCTTGTGCGGCATCGTCACGTTGAAGCCCCTGAACTTCAGGGCCTCCAGGCCCCTCACCGCCGCCGGCAGTTCGTCAGGATCTACATCCAGGCAGACGTAGACGAAGTCGAGGCCATCTGCAACGAAGGCTGCGTTGTGCATCGCCGGGCTCAGGCTGTGGCCGACCGGTTGCCCGACGAGGGCCAGCAATCCGGTCTTACCGCTGATCATCCCTCTCGACACGCCGCCCATTATAGAGGGTGGGAGGTGGTTATCTCGTCGCTCAACCCAGGGCAGCGCCGACGTAGTTCTCGGCGCTGGTCGTGGCAGCGACCCGCGAGGTCGTGACGTAGTCGAGCTCGGCTGCGTTCGCACCTACTCTTCCTTTTCGCATTCGGAGAGGACGCGCCTAGCCACAGCGTAAGCGGAGTTGGCCGCGGGTACTCCGCAGTAGACGGCGGTCTGGAGAAAGACTTCTCCTATCTCCTGTTCGGTCAGGCCGTTGCGAACGGCGGCACGCACGTGCAGCCCCAGTTCGTCGAGCCGGCCCAGCGCGACCAGGGCGGTGAGGGTGATGCAGCTCCGCGTCCTGCGGTCCAGGCCGGGGCGGGCCCAGACTTCGCCCCAGGCGTACCTGGTTATAAAGTCCTGGAAGTCCGCGGTGAACTCCGTCGTGCGCCCGATGGCACGGTCCACGTGCTCGTCACCCAGGACCTCGCGGCGAACCTTCATACCGCGATCGTACGCAGAGTCTTCCGAAGTCATCTTCTGTCCCTCCCGACCGGCTCGAGATGTTCCAGGATCTCTCGCGTTACGGCTTCGGGCTGCTCGATGTTCGCCAGGTGCGCCGCCCCGATCACGACCAGGCGCGCCTCCGGGATCGAGGCGCGGATCTCCTCTGCCTGATCTACGGTGGCCGCAGGGTCTTCTGCGCCAGCGATCACGAGCGTGGGAGCCCGGATCTCTCCTAGCCTACTCCGCATGTCGGCGTCCCTGAGAGCCTCGCAGCAACCCGCATATCCCTCCGCCGGCGTACCGCGTAGCATACGCCCTGCCGACTCGACGGTCTCGGGACGGGCCGCACGGAACTCGGGCGTAAACCAGCGCTCGAGCACCACGTCGGCGATCGACCCGACACCCTCGGCCCTGACCTTGCTGGCGCGGGCGTCGTACATCTCAGGGTCGAACCGGGGCGCGGTGCAGCACAGCACCAGACGCTCGACGCGCCCGGGAGCTGCGCTCGCCAGCCACATCCCGACGAGTCCGCCGATGGAGAGGCCGCAGAACGAAGCGCTTTCGATCTCCAACCGGTCCAGCAGCGCCAGCGCGTCTCGCCCGAGGTCTTCTATCTTATAGGGGCCGGACGGGACGGGTGAATCACCATGCCCACGCTGGTCGTAGCGCAAAAGGCGGAAACGTTCGCGGAGAGAAGGGGCCTGGTCGTCCCACATCCCGAGCGTGGAGCCCAGAGAGTTGGACAAGACGAGGACCGGCGCGTCCTCCGGCCCTTCGAGGACGTGGTTCAGTTCCACTACGGCTTCTTCGGTCACTAGTTCTCCCCCTCACGATATCGCTTCAGAGTCCGGTCTACGAACTCCCCTGCAGACCCGAGGTAGCGTACAGGATCCAACGCCGCATCGTCAGGATGAGGTAAGGGGGGTCGTCCTCGCGCCGGTACCCAGCAGCTTCTTCCTTCCGCTGTGCCATGCGACGGTCCCACTCGCTCGCCCCACTCTACACCTGCCTCAAAATATCAGCATTTCAGCATTTCAGCACGTCGCCTGTTCCAGGCGACTTGTTAGCACTCCAGTTCGCGTGTGCCCAAAAGCCCTTGCTGACTGGCTGACAAGGCGGCGCAGCCGCCGTGCTGATAAGCGGAGGCGAAGCCGGAGCGTGCTGAAATGCTCCTTCACACGCTGGTCGTTCCTGGATTTTCGCGCTCTCGCAGGATGTCTTCTATCTCCCTTGTGGCTGCTGAGATCACAGACCTTATGCGGGCCAGCTTCTCCTGGTCCACCCTTCCCTCGCGCATCTGCTGGCCGAAGAGCTTACCTAGGTCCATGAGGTCGTGCCTGATCTCGTGCAGCTCGGATGCGACGCCAGGATCCCAGCTTCCTCCGAATTTGCCCCAGATATCCTGGACGGAGCGCCGGTTCTCATCCAGGAACTTCCGCCCCTCTTCCGTGATGGCGTAGACTTTCTTGCCGTCTCGCTGGGTGGCG
>JAJNDJ010000174.1 GCA_021156345.1 Rubrobacteraceae bacterium
GTTGATAAGCCCTATAGCCATGGATGAGGGGTTGAACTTTGCCATCAGGGAGGGTGGAAGGACAGTAGGAGCAGGCGTCGTAACGGAGATCGTGGAGTAACGCACCGTTGGTGCACAGGGACGGCGAAGGCGCTGTCCCTGTGATTTGGAGGTAAGTTGTGCGACAATTGGTAACGCTGGCTTGCGACGAGTGCAAGCGCCGGAACTACCACAGCAGGAAGAACCGGCGGAACACCCCGGATCGCATCCAGCTACAGAAGTATTGCCCGTGGTGCCGCCATCACACGGCGCACCGGGAGACCCGGTAAGGATTGGCAGACAGAGGGCAGTAGCTCAGTTGGTAGAGCAGCGGTCTCCAAAATCAGTTGGTAGAGCAGCGGTCTCCAAAACCGCAGGTCGGGGGTTCGAGTCCCTCCTGCCCTGCTTCGAGAGGCAAAGTCATGCGAGGACACAATGGGTAAGAAGCGCGCATCCGCGGGGTCGAACAAGAAGCAGCCGCAGAACAAGGGTGGCGGTTTTCTTGGTGGACCGAGGAGGTTTGTCAGGGACGTGCGGGGTGAGCTCAGGCGGGTCAGCTGGCCCGACCGTGACCAGCTCAGGCAGAGCACGGCCGTGGTGCTCATCATCGTCATCGTTCTTGCGGTCTACATCGCCGCCGTCGACTTCGTGTTCCAGAGTCTGGTGCGCCTGGTCTTCCTGTAGGTCCTGTAAGTATTAGGAGCGTTTCGTTGTGAAGAAGTGGTACGTCGTAAATACATACTCGGGTCACGAGAACAAGGTGCGAACGACGCTGGAGCGCAGGATCGACTCCATGGGCCTTGACAGTAACTTCGGTGAGATCCGCATCCCGACCGAGAGCGTCATCGAGATCAAGGACGGCAAGAAAGTCCCCACCATCCAGCGCCAGTTCCCCGGCTACGTCCTCGTGAACATGGACATGAACGACACGACCTGGCGGCTCGTGCGCCAGACGCCGGGAGTCACCCAGATCGTGGGCGCCGGGGAGAAGCCGCTCGCGCTCAGCCGCGCCGAGGTGGAGAGGCTCCTGCATCCTGGCGAGGTCGAGACGCGCGAGAAGGTCAAGACGACGGTGGATTACCAGATCGGGGAGACGGTCAAGGTCATTGGGGGTCCACTCTCGGACTTCACGGGTTCGATCTCGGATATCAACGTGGACCAGTCGAGGTTGAAGGTGCTAGTCTCCATCTTCGGGCGCGAGACGCCAGTGGAGCTCTCTTTCAACCAGGTAGCGAAGCTCTAAGCAAACGAGAGGATTCTTATGGGCAGAGGACGCGGGCGCCGCGTAGCGCGCAAGTTGAAGTTGCAGATCACAGGCGGGCAGGCGAACCCGGCTCCGCCGGTAGGCCCTGCCCTGGGCCAGGCGCAGGTGAATATCGGCGAGTTCGTGCGGCAGTTCAACGACGCCACGCGCGACCAGATGGGCCAGATAGTCCCCGTGGAGATCACGGTCTACGAGGACCGCTCTTTCACCTTCATAACCAAGACATCCCCAGCGGCGTTCTTGCTGAAGCAGGCCGCTGGACTCGACAAGGGCAGCGGCGAGCCAAACAGGATGAAGGTAGGCACGGTGAGCAGGGCCCAGGTCGAGGAGATAGCGCGTACAAAGATGCCTGACCTCAACGCCGCGGATATAGACGGTGCGGCGAAGATCGTGGAGGGTACGGCCAGGAGCATGGGGATTACAGTCGATGGGTAGGAAACTGCTTGAACAGAAGTCGAGGATAGATCCAGAACAGCGATACACGCCACGCGAGGCTCTAGAGCTACTGAAGGATCTGGAAGGCGCGAAGTTCGACGAGAGCGTGGAGGCCCACGTCCACCTGAACGTGGACCCCAGGCGCGCCGACCAGATGGTGCGGGGCACGCTGATGCTGCCCAACGGCACTGGCAAGACGCGCAGGGTCGCTGTCTTCGCCGAGGGCGAGAAGGCCAGGGAGGCCGAGGAGTCAGGGGCCGACGTGGTAGGCTCGGCCGACCTCGCAGCCCGCATCAAGGATGAGGGCTTTATGGACTTCGACGTGGCCGTCGCAACCCCGGATCAGATGAGGGCCGTGGGCCAGCTCGGTCCCGTCCTCGGTCCGCGCGGGCTCATGCCTAACCCCAAGAGCGGCACCGTGACGCAGGACGTAGGCAGGGCCGTCGAGGAGATCAAACGCGGCAAGATCGAGTACCGCGTCGACCGCTACGGCATCATCCACGGCGTAATAGGAAAGAAGTCCTTTGATCTGGATAGCCTGGTCGAGAACTACTTCGCGCTGCGCGAGGAACTGCAGCGGGCCCGTCCCGCTCCGGTCAAGGGCCGCTACTTCAAGTCAGTGGCGCTGAGCACGACGATGGGACCCTCCGTGAAGGTTGACCCCGCGGTGGAGAGAGATTAGTATCACGCACGGACTTTAGTAAATAGAGCAAACCAGAGACAGCCGGGGTCCGAAAGGACTTAATCATCCGGCCGAGGTTGCGGAAAGCTTTCGAGGGATCTCTTCGCCCCGAGCGCCTCTGCGGCCTCGGGGCTTTCTAGTCGTAGAGGAGTTGGATTGAATAGGGAAGAGAAAGTGCGCGTGATCGAACGCCTCACCGCGAAGCTGCGGGTGGGCTCCGCAGTGCTCGTCGACTACCAGGGCATGGACGTTGCCAGGAGCACAGACCTCCGGCGGCGCAGCCGCGAGTCCGGCGTCGACTTCGTGGTCGCGAAGAACACCCTTACCAAAAGAGCCGCTGACGAGGCTGGGGTGGAGGGGATCTCGGAGTTCCTCGTCGGGCCTACGGCCCTCGCCTTCTCCGAAGACCCGGTCGCCAGCGCGAAGCTGATGGCCGAGTTCGCCGATCAGGTGGAGTCTTTCGCCCTCAAGGGCGGTCTCCTGGAAGGCGGGCGCGTGCTCGACGAGGCCGAGGTGGTGGCCTTGAGCAAGCTGCCTGGCCGCGAGCAGCTGCTCGCGCAGATCGTGGGCGGCATCTCCTCCCCACTCACGGGGCTGGTCACGGTGCTCAACAACACCGTCCAGGGACTGGTCGTGGCGCTCGGCCAGATCGCCGAGCAGAAGCAGAGCGCCGAACAGTCGTAGGTAAACAGAGATAGGAGGACCAGAGATGGCGGTCAACAAAGAGGAACTGATGGAGTCTATCGAGAACATGACCGTTCTCGAGCTCTCGGAACTGGTGAAGGCCCTGGAGGAGCGCTTCGGCGTCTCAGCGACGGCCGTAGCAGCAGCCCCTGCCGCTGGCGCGGCCGGCGACGGCGCTGCCGCTGCCGAAGATGAGCAGACCGAGTTCGACGTCGTGCTCCAGGGCCCCGGCGAGAAGAAGATCCAGGTCATAAAGGTCGTCAGGGCAGCGACAGGCCTCGGCCTGAAGGAGGCCAAGGCCCTCGTCGACGAGGCCCCCAACCCCGTCAAGGAGGCCCTGAGCCGCGAGGACGCCGACGCCCTCAAGACCCAGCTGGAAGAGGCAGGCGCGTCTGTGGAATTGAAGTAGGGCTCGCCCTACTTCAATTCCACACTAGTCAGCACGCCGCCTGGCGAAGCCTGACGGCTTGTCAGCACGCGCCCTGTCGGGCGCGTGTAAGCATTTCAGCTTGCTCATGCGCAGGACCCTTGCTGACAAGGCGGCGTAGCCGCCGTGCTGAAGGGCTGACAAGCTGAGGTCGCAAGGCCGAAGCGTGCCGACATGCTGAACGGCGCAAGCGCCGTTCGTGGCATGCAACGAAGAGCTGTGCTACACTCCCGGCGCCGGTCCAGGACCGGCCACAAATTATCTGCGATTCTGCCTTGACTTACCTGGGAATCAGGGGTAAGATACTCGTTTGCGTGTTCGGCCATTCTTCAACGACCCATGCGGAGGAGAGCTAACTTGGTGAGCCCTGTCGTGCGCCGGAAACGGCAACGGGCTCCTACGCCGTGGAGTTTGGGGAGGGTCGCTTCGAAGACCCGCCGGTCTCCGTGGAAGAGTGCATGTCCAAGGACAAGACCTACGCGGCGCCGCTTTTCGTGAAGGTCCGCTTTATAGTCAAGGAGACAGGAGAGGTCAGGGAGCAGGACGTCTTTATGGGCGATTTCCCGCTCATGACCGACTCGGGGACCTTCGTCATCAACGGGACCGAGCGGGTCGTCGTCACG
>JAJNDJ010000175.1 GCA_021156345.1 Rubrobacteraceae bacterium
AGGCAGGGCGTCGGCCCCGGCGGCCTCCAGCGCCTCGACGAGCGCATCCACGAAGGCTGTGTTCCCGCTCATCCAGTGCGCGCGGTAGAAGATAACGCCAACTGTAGGCCGCGCCGGATTGTGCCGGGCGAGCAGTTCTTCGCCCGTAGAGCCCTCGGGCAACCCCGGACGGTAGACACCCACCTCGGGGAGCGGCGACGCAGGCTCGAAGCCGTAGCCTTCCATTAGTACGGTGTCGGCAACGAAGCGGAGCAGGTTCTCCGTATTTCTGACACCTCCATGACGCAGGTACTCGAAAGCCTCGAGGACTGTCCCCGAAGGAACGGTCGAGAGCGCGGTCAGCTCCGCGTCCGGCTCGGCCTCCCCGCCGAAGGCGAGCAGCGGAACCCTCAGCCGCGCGCACCGCCGCAGCAACTCCTCGAGTCCCTCTGGCCAGGCCCTCCGTCCGCCCAGCAGCCGCACCAGGACGGCCCCGGCCCCAGGCAGTTCCCTCTCGAAGAACGCCGCCGGGTCATCCAGCCCAACAGGGTTGGCGCACAAGAGCTTCGGGAAACCTTCGGGCAGACGCTCCGAAGCCTTGGCAGCGGCCAGGATCTCTGTATCCGCGGTTGTGAGCAGCAGAAGCCGGTCGGCCTCTGCTGCGCCGCCAGCTATCAGCCTGTCAGCCATCAGCTCTTGCTCCGCAGGTCGGCGGAACCCGGTATCCTCAGAGCAAGGGGAAGAGTATCCCAAGCTTCGTCGTGGGCTATAGGCAACGCTTTTCCGCTCTGCGTACCGTCATCTGAGGTTTGCTGACCGGCTGCGTTGCTGACAAGCTGACCTCTGACAACGGGTAGTCCCGAGGGCCGCCCCTCGTCTATCAGGCGCATCAACGCTTCACGATCCACGTGATCCGCTACGAGATCTCCAAGCTTCTCCAGCTGCGCTTCGCGGGCGGCAGCGAACGGCGTTTCGCCCGGCTTCCAGTCGAGGCTGCGTTCTTCGGTCACCCATAGCAACACGGCGCGACGGAAGCCGTCTGACTCTAGGATGCCGTGCCAGGACGTGCCGAGCGTCGTTCCTAACCGGCAGCCTTCTGTGTCTTCGCCGATCTCGAAGAGAGGGTCGCCTCCTTCTCGCTTGACTCTGCCGTGGTGGATCTCATACCCTGCTACTTCCACGCCTCCGAAACCTAGAGCCCGTCCTTCGGGACGCCCCAGGACCTTCTCCCCTTCGAAGAAAGTCTCGACGGGCAGGAGACCGAGCCCGACGGCTTCTGCCTCGCCGCTCTCCACGCCGTCTTCGATGCACCTGCCGAGCATCTGGTAGCCGCCGCAGATGCCCAGCGTGGGAAGGGCACGCTTCGCCCTTTCGGCGAAGGCATGGTCGATTCCGCGTGAGCGGAGCAGTTTCAGGTCTTCGACCGTCGCTTTCGTTCCTGGGAGGACGGCGAGGTCAGCATCCAGTATCTCTTCCGCCGACCAGGTAAAGCGCACTGTGACGCCGGGCTCATGGGCCAGGGCGTCGAAGTCCGTGAAGTTGCTGATGCGCCCCAGGCGGGCGACGGCGACGCTTAGCACGTCGCGGCCCAGCGGAGGCTTCACGGGGCGTGGGATGTCGAGGGCCAGGGAATCTTCCCCATCGAGGCCGAGATCGGGGATCCAGGGCAGTGTCCCGAGGAAGGGGCGGCCTGTCAAAGAGGTCATCCGTTCCAGGCCGGGGGCCAGGACCGCCGGATCACCCCTGAACTTGTTGACGAGGAAGCCTGCGACGAGGGATTGGTCATCCGGCGAGAGGAGCGCGAGCGTCCCGTAGAGACTCGCAAAGAGGCCGCCGCGGTCGATGTCCCCAACGAGCAGGACAGGCAGGTCGGCGGCGCGCGCCAGACCCATATTGGCGAGGTCGTTCTCCCGCAGGTTGATCTCCGCCGGACTCCCCGCCCCTTCGCAGATGACAACGTCGAAACGCCGCCGCAACTCTTCGAGCGACTCCAGCACCACCGGAATCAGCGTCTTCTTCATCCCCCCGTAGCCCATGGCGCTCGCCTTCGCCCGTACTTTGCCGCGCACGACGACCTGCGTGGTCCGTTCGGCAGAGGGCTTGAGCAGGATGGGGTTCATGGCCACCTCGGGCTCGACCATCGCGGCAGCGGCCTGGGAGGCCTGGGCGCGTCCGATCTCAGCGCCCTCCCGTGTCACGAAGGAGTTGAGGGCCATGTTCTGGGCCTTGAATGGCGCGACGCCTACACCCTCGCGCGCCAGCCAGCGGCAGATGCCGGCCACGATGACGCTCTTTCCGGCGTCGGAGTGGGTCCCTGCGACGAGTACGGCGCCGCTCAAGCCGCCACGCCCTTCCTCCTGGCACGCTCACACAGCACCCCGAAGAGTAGTCCGAGCCCGGCCCAAAAGGCCAGCTGGGTACAGAAAGAGGAAAGCCTGAAAGCCCAGAGCGTCCCTGACGGAAACCCACCGGAAGATGGCGCAGCAGGCAAGAGCACGAACAGCACACTAACGACGAACACCAGGCCCGCGCCGACCGTCAGACGGCGTCGCCAGGCGCCGACACCGCGTGACCTGAGCGTCCTTGCGGCGAGCCAGGCAAGGAGGATGGCGAGGAGCGAGAGGACGACGAGCGTGAAGTAGGCCGCGGTGCGCTCCCTAATGGTGGAGGGGTCGCCGACGGATGGCGGGTTGGCCGGATACTTGAGGAAGGGGATCAAGAACGCCCCCACGAAGATGGCACCGGCCAGGGAGATGCTGTGCTTGAAATCGCTGCCAGCTGCCAGACGTTCGCGAAAGAACGCGTAGCCGATACCGAACACCCCACCTACAGTCACCCCGAAGAGTCCCGTGGCGAAAAACAGGCCGGCCTTCTGGGTCGGGCGGGTGAAGATCTCCTCGTGGTGGGCGCCTGCCGACGCCTCCTCGAGTGCTATCGCCCGATCGAGGATAGGCTCCCCGACGAGGAAGGCGAAGAGGCCGGCGAGGAAGCCGGCGAGCAGCCCGGCGGCCATGCCGCGGCGCAGGTAGGCCGAGACCACAGGTGACCCTAGTGGCAGGGAACGCCGAGCAGGTGCCGCCCGTCATGGGCGAACTCGTGCAGGTAATCGAAGGGACCGGCGGCCTGTCCCAGGAGCGGTGCGAGCAGGGTCCCGCTGGCCGAGAGGAGCACGAACAGCGCGACGAGCAACAGAGCGAGGGCGAGCAAGCTCCACAGCGGCAGGGTCGATGTGTGTCTCCGCCCGAGGATCTTCTCCATAGATGCCTCCTTCTCGGGGTCCTCGCCCCGGTGTGGGGTCACGGGCGAAAGGCCAGTCTCCTGACTCCCGGCTCTCTGCTAACCCTGCCTTCCCGCTCCGGCGGTGGCCTTCTCGGGTTCGCTCCCCGGTTACAGTGGCGGGACCGTGCCGGACTCGCACCGGCTTCCTGGGCCCTTCACCCCCTGTTTGTCCTCAAGCAGCATAGCCGCGCTGTCGGCACGCGTCAACCGTTACGTATGCAGGTGCGTGCGGCGTGGTATAACCCCTCCGGCGCATGGAAAGCCTTCTGGACTTCATCAGATCCATCCCAAACGGAGACATCGTTGTGTTGGCAGGTGGGTTGTTCGCCAACGGCGGACGACTCGCGCTACCGCTAGTCATGCTAAGCGGCTTCGTTGGGGCCTTCATCTCCGACAACGCCGTGTATTGGTTCGGGCGCATCGGCGGTAGACCCATGATCTACCGCATCCTCAAGATGCGTTTCCTCCATTTCCTGGTCAACGAGAGGAGCCTCGTCAGGGTGGAACGCTACTTCGAGGCGCACGGTGGGAAGACCGTCTTCGTCGGACGCTTCGGACCGGGCCTGCGTAGCATGACCCCACTCTTCGCCGGCGTTACCAGGATGAAGTACTACAGGTTTCTCCCCTATAACCTGGCCGCAGGCGTCGTGTGGGCCGTGGTCTACTCGCTGGTCGGTTACGTCTTCGGCCAGTATTGGGAGGAGCTGCTCGCCATCGTGAAGTCCCTCGGCTACGGCGCCATCGGACTCGTAGCGCTGGTGTTCCTCGCCTACGTCCTCAGGCGACGCCGGTTCAGGAACAGGCTGAAGTAGAGCAGGGCCTCGGTTGCAAAGAGATTTACCCCCTTTGCAAGCATTTCGGCTTGTCAGCTTTTTGTCTTCGCCTATTGCCGAATGTGCGCGGCGAAGATAGTGAGCCTGGCGTACACGCTGATAGAATCATTCAAGCGTTGAGAGGCTGGAGAGGCGACGTTGTCTGGGCTGAACACCTGGGGAAAAGAGGATCTGGAGCGGCGCAACCACGAGCTCTCGGTGCTCAACGAGATCGCGCGCGAGCTCAACCGCTCTGTCGAACTTGGCGAAGCCCTCGGGTTCACGCTGTCGCAGGTAGCCGAGCTACTGGGATTGCGTACAGCCTGGATCTGGCTCATGGACGATTCTTCTCCCGAGCCCTACCTGGCCGCGGCCCGCAATCTCCCTCCTGCCCTCGCGGACGACCCGAGCCGCATGGACGGCTCGGGCTACTGCTATTGCCTGGACACTTACAAGAGGGGCGACCTGGAAGGCGCTGCCAACGTCAACGTCCTCACTTGCAGCCGTCTGGACGGCCTGGTCGACGGCACGGGTGGTCTACGCTACCACGCCAGTATCCCCCTCTACGCCGGGGAGAAGAAGCTCGGCGTCATGAACGTCGCGAGCCCACAGTGGCGGGGCCTCTCGCCGGAAGACTTG
>JAJNDJ010000004.1 GCA_021156345.1 Rubrobacteraceae bacterium
ACGATGGAGCGTTCACTGAATACACCGCCAGAGTAGGAGACCGGAACCCTTTCCATTGGACCGAAATCCAGGATACATCTGGTGGTATCAACGAGTCTTGCGAGTTCGTATGCCGCCTCCGATAGGATCTGCGCCGCGCACTCGTCCCCGGTTTCCGCCGCATGTGCGACTATCCGGCTGAGGGCTGCGATCTTGCTCCGCCCGCCCTGCCAGCGGTTGAGAACCACATCGACTAGATCTAGGTCACCCGCCAGTTCCAGGTGAGTGCGCAAGGCTTCGTGAAGGGGTCCGACCGGCAAACGTCCGTCGCTCATGCGCGAGAAGGCGTTTAGCCCCTTTATGGAGATCCAGTACGCAGAGCCCTCGTCGCCGAAGAGATCACCCCAACCCCCGACCCGCGCGCCGTGCCCCTGCCTCTCACCGTAGGTTATGGAACCGGTCCCGCTCACGACGTTGATACCGTCGACACCGCCCAGTGAACCCGCCCACCCGCAGACCATGTCGTTGTCGCAGGAATAGCGGCTATGTCCGAGAATCTCTCCGGGCATCGCATCGAGAGTAGATACGTCGCCGCTCACCTCACCGTAGGTCGGCAGACCGAAGAACGCGTAGCGAATGTCAGCTGGCGTAACTGAGGCCTGTTCGCATACTTCGTCGATTCCCTCCTGCAATACCCGGCCCACAAGGTCTAAGCCTACTGTGAAGTAGTAGCAGGACGGGGCCTGTGTCCGCGCGGCGACGTGCCCACCTTCATCCACGAGACAAAGAGCAGTCTTCGTTCCTCCACCATCGACGCCCAGATACATCATCGACTCTTCCTCGGTAGAGGATGGATGGAAACGCCCTGTACCACGCGATTCACTTCTCGGTTTGGGAACGGATTGTCCGGTGTGTAGCCGAGGGCGAGCGAGAAGCAGAGGCCGAGAAGCTGGGCAACCAGTACGAAAGGCAGCGCGAGCGCCGCATCCTCCACTCCCTCCAGACCTTCCAGAAGCCAGAAGCTTGGATCATCTATTCCCGCATCCGTCGCGGCGATGGCGATGACGCTCCCCGGACGCATCGAACGTTTCAACTCGGCGAGGAGGTCTAGATCGTACTTACGTGTGTACGGATCCCCCGAGATGTAGGAGATGGCCAGCGTCCGATCGTCGAGGATGGACTTAGGTCCGTGCCTGAAGCCCAATGGAGACTCGAAGTACGTCACGATCTCGCCTGCGGTCAACTCCAGGAGTTTGAGGGAGGATTCGTGGGCCAGCCCTTTGAGCGGACCGCTTCCGAGGTAGACGATCCGCTCGTAGCCCGAGGATGCCAACCGTCGGATGTCGTCCTGGCGGGTGGCCAGTAACCGTTCTGCGGCTGCCGCAAGACGCCCGACCAGTACGTCAGGATCGGCTACGGTACCCAGGACCAGCCAGGCCGCAAGGATCATCGACGTGAAACTCGATGTCATGGCGAAGCCCTGGTCGTTTGTGGCCTCTGGCATTAGAAGGACGAACGACCCGGATGACTTCGCGTGCCTTTCATAGAGTCGACCGCTCCTGTCGCAGGTCAGCACCAGATGGTGGCACTCAGAGAGAAGACGGTCGGCGAACTCTGTCGCCGCCAAGCTCTCAGGGCTGTTGCCAGAGCGCGCGAACGAGACCAACAGGGTGGGCCTTTCATCGGCAAAACATTCTTCCGGGTTGGAGACGATATCCGTCGTCGCAACGGCATCCACGCGACGCCCCGTTCGCCGGGAGAGCGCCGGGGCCAGGATCTCTCCTGCAAAGGCCGATGTGCCGGCGCCCGTCAAGACGACCCGCAGCTCTGGATCTGCCAGAAGCGGTCGAAGAAACGCGTCGATATCGTCCCGGCGTGACGCCAACAGGTTGTTCACCTCGCGCCAGACATCTGGTTGCTGGGCGATCTCGCGGGCTGTCGCCTCTCCGCCCTGCTTGGCGCTTTGCTCCAGATCTTCGCTCAAATCTAGGCCTCCTGTCGCTTCGGATTACAGGCGACGGCGTAGTCCTGGAGCGTGCCGCGTATGCGGTCGAGGACGAGAGCTTCGGGGACGCTGTCCAGCACACCGTGACGCACCCGTTCGTACTGTTGCGGCAGGTACTGACTTAGCAGGGGCAGCGGTATCTCGTGGCCAGTCAGGTTGGAAAACAAGCGTCTCTGTGCATCCTCGACGTCGGGATACGACCAGTAGTAGCGGATCCTGTCGCTATAGCTGTACCGGCGGAGGAGGCGCTTGGCCGCTGGTCCGCCCGGGTAGTAGCCTTCCCAGTATTCCGGCTCCTCTTGCATCCGGCGATCGACGACTGAGAGCAACTCCGACCGCTCTCCTTCCGCCACCAGTTCGTTCTCGATCGTGGCGAGCGCGAACAGTGCCTCCCGCATCGCGAAGGTGAGCGCAGGACCAACCTTGAGCACGGCCCAGTGATCCTCTACGAGCGCCCTGAGGTTAGCCCGCGTCTGGTAATCCGTGGAGTGGGCTTCGAAGACCAGCCGTTCGCGATTGTCGAGCACCCGTCGAAGCTCTCCGGTAGCAGATCTGTCGTAGTCGATCACCCGCTCGAGGTCGAATTCCACACCAGGCTGTACCACCAGGGCTATTACCCGATTCCAAATCCCCTCCAGACCCTCTGTATAGAAAGCGTTCTCATGGGCCGCCAGGGTGGCTCGTGCCGCTTCGGCTGAGGTTGGGGTGAGTATCTCGAGGGCCTCATGAGCTCCGCCTGGCAAGGGCACCTCGGTCCCCACGACATAGACAAGGTTGTCTGCGGGCGCCCGAACACGGGCTGACGCTTCCTGCTCGGCCCTGCTAGCGAGCGTCGCCGCCCGTCTGGCTACCACGCTGTCGTCCAGCGGACTCGTGTCGTCCGCACAGGCCATGCTGCAGTCGAGATGAAGCTTGGTGAATCCAGCAGCGACATATGACGCAACAAGATCACCTGCGTAGGCCAGTGCTTCCGCAGCCGGACGTTCCTGCCAGCGGTTGGGACCGAGGTGGTCGCCGCCCAAGACGATGCGATCTTCGGGTAATCCATGCCGTCTTGCCAAGTCCAATACGAGCCTCCTAAAGCCCTGGGGCTTCATCCCCGTGTAACCGCCGAACTGGTCTACCTGGTTCGACGTAGCCTCCACCAGGAGGTAGCCATCGTCGTCGAGCGCCTGCAGAACCGAGGCCTCGATAACCAGCGGATGCGCCGAGCAGACAGAGTAGATGCCCACGGCCTCGCCGGACTTGTGCCTTTCCACAGTGTCCAGCAGTAGACTGCTCACGATGGCTCGACAGCCGCGGAAGCGGCCCCCCGCATGCTAAAATTCTGTGCGGTCCCAGACCCTTGATTTCCCATTCTTCATTCCCTGATTCGCCCCCTCGAACCCTGTAAGGGGCCTTTCCCTGCGAGGCGGGTTGCGAAACCACCCTCACCAAACCCGAACACAAACATACAGCTAAAATCAGGTATGCCTGAGATCACGTTTCACCGCAAGCGCAAGAACGCAGAATTGAGTCAGGTTTGAGGGTCTGATCCCCACTTCACTTCTATCGCACCGAGTCGTGCCGTCGAGGACCGTAGCGTAAGGAGGGTGATGTCATCCTCCTGCTCCCAACCCTCCCCGGTGAAGGAGTTGAGCTCTTCCAGGACGACGTCACCCAGGGATCTCCCTTCATCATGTTCTAGGATGAGCCGGTGGAGTCTCGGGGACCCGAACATCTCGCGGTGCTGGTTGTGGGCCTCCACCAGTCCGTCGCTGTAGAACAGGATGCCGTCCCCCTCTCGCAGGAAGTTCCGACCCTCTTCGTAGGTCACGCCGGACATCAGGCCCAAGGGCATTCCCCTCGCTCTGAGCTGCTCAACATGGTCACCACGCCGCAAGTAAGGCAGGTCATGCCCGGCGTTGGCGTAACTGAGGCTTCCGCTCTCTGGATCCAGGAGAGCGTAGAAGCAGGTGACAAACATATTGGGTGGGATACGGACAGACAACGCCTCGTTGACCCGTCTGAGTACCTCGCCAGGCGAGTTCGAAGACTGGGCGACGGCCCGCAGCATACCGCAGGTCGTGGCCATGACCAGGGCTGCCGGCATGCCCTTGCCCGTATCGTCTCCCACTACGAGGCCAAGCTGGCCCCCTTCGAGCTCGAAGAAGTCGTAGAAGTCGCCACCTACCTCTCGTGCAGGCTGGTAATGGGGTGAGATCTCCCAGCCCTCCAGGGTTGGCACTTCCTTGGGGAGTGAGGCTTGCTGGATACGACGCGCCACCAGTAGCTCTTGCTCGACGTGCTCGCGCTCGCGTATCTCTTGCTCCAGGCGCTGTTGGGTCAACCCCAGGATTCCACTCGTGAAACCTTGAAGAGGAGACTTTCGGTCTTGCTGGTGCTGGTGTTGATGCTCTGTGCGACGGCGGTCGTAGCCGGTCCGGCGTCGGCCACCTCCTCAGGAATCGTTAACGGCAACCATTACGGTGATCACAGGAATCCAGATAACGGCGAACATGTCGGCGCCGGAGTCGGGGCTGGCAAGTACGATAACGTAGGCCTTGACCGGCGGGGCTTGAGATAATCTCCTCATTACAGCGCCGTGCATAACGCCCCAAGCCTTACCCACGACCGGCCTTCCGCCTTGCAGCCACCAGCAATCAAGTAGCTGACTGCCGAAACCTGACAGCAGGGTACGGCATGGTCCTTCCGTACCCTTGTCTAGCGGCCTGCCCCACGGCCCGACTTCCGCGAGCGCCTGTTCTTCTTCGAGCCTGTGTCCATACGCACGATCCTGGGGGAGAACTCCCCGATGGCCTCCACCAGATCCTCCTGGGCGGCCATCACCCCATCGACGTCCTTGTACGCCGCCGGAGCCTCGTCGAGGGCACCTCCTAGGAGGCTGATCCCCTTCTCCCGCAGGTCCTCCCGCCAGGCTGCCCCGTCGAGCTCCTTGAAAGCCCGCGTACGGCTCATGCGCCGGCCGGCCCCGTGGGAGGCGCTGTTGACCGAGTCCTCGACGCCGAGACCGAGCGTGAGGTAGCCAGAGTCTGCCATCGTTCCAGGCACGATCCCCAGCACGCCCCTCCCCGCGGGGGTGGCGCCCTTACGGTGAACGATCATCTCTTCCCCACGCCACTCTTCGGTGAACGCGAAGTTGTGGTGGTGTTCGGTGACGAATGCCGCCTCGGCCCCGATCCTGCGTGCAATGCGTTCGTGGATCACCGCGTGGTTGGCCGCGGCGAAGCGGCCAGCCAGGCGCATCGAGAGCCAGTATTCTTGCCCTTCCTCTGAAGACAACTTCAGCCATGCCAGCTTCTTGGCCTCCCCTTCCAGGCCGAAGCGACGCTCCTCGGCAATCTTCGAGTAGCGGGTGGCGATCTTGTTTCCCACGCCCCTGCTTCCGGAGTGGGAGAGAAGGGCCAGGTAAGAGCTACCGGGTTCCAGCGGCGCGAGAACCCGCGTCTTCTCGTCCTCTAGGTCCTCTGGCACGGTGAAGGCGCCGAACTCGACGAAGTGGTTACCGCTACCTGAGGTTCCGAGCTGCACACGGGCCGTGTCCTTGAGGCCACGCAGAAAGCGGGTGGCTCCCCAGGCGGGGTCGTCGAGAACCTCGTGGGAAGAGTGCCCGTCGTGGCGCACGCCAGCGCCGAAGAACGTCTCATCCTCGAGGGCGCGCTCGAATTCGTTCTTCCTCTGGCCGAGCACGTGGGAGGAGAGCTCGAAGACGCTCAGACGAAGCCTGCAGGCGATATCCAGGCCCACGGCCCAGGGAATTACGGCCTCGCGAACAGCGAGCACCCCTCCAATGGGCAGCCCGTACCCAACGTGTGCGTCGGCCATCAGGGCGCCCCCGGCCGCGACCGGTAGCCTGAGAGCCGTCTCCATCTGGAGCCTGGCGGCATCGTCGACGTCGGCCTCCCCCCACGTGCGGTAGGGTAGGGGCTCGGCGCGCAGTTCTTCCTCAGAGGCAACGGCCTCCGCTGCTCCCAGGCGCACCCACTCGCGGGCGAGTTCGGCCACGGGCCCCTCGGACTCGCGCTCCAGCGCGCCACCGGGGTCTTGCCTGACGTCCTCCAGCTCTGCGAGCACCTCATCCCTGGAGAGACCGCGGGATTCCAGGACGCTGGCGGTCTCAAGTCCGAGCCCGATCACCTTCCCTACCGGCCATCCAAGCGCCAGTATGTCCTTGCCGTTCAGCACATCTCCTCCCATCTTGGGATAGTAGTGGATTAAACCGGATCGCCCAGGGCTGTGCCGTATGGAGAAGCATCCTAGATGACCTCCCGAGAGATCGGGGGGTTTAGTTCTTGCTGCGGACGCGAGCCGAGTAGCCCCAGAGGACACTCCGTACCTCGTTGCATCTTCTAGTCGAGGTGTACGATGGTATTCCCTCCCTCGGCCTTGGCCTGGTAGAGGGCTTCGTCCGCCCTCGAGATCAGCCCACGGGCGTCGTCACCCGGCCTCCACCGGCACGCCCCTCCGCTGAAGGTGAGGTACGTCACTTCCCCGCCGGGCAGCACTATGGGGCTCTCGCGCAGGTCCTCGACGATGCGCTCCAGTACCGGCTTTGTCGGCTGTCCTTCTTGCGTGTTCCACATACCTACCACGAACTCGTCGCCGCCCCACCTTGCGATCCAGTCCCCCGCGCGTAAGTTGCGACCCAAGACCTCTGCAAAGTGTACGACGCAGGCGTCCCCGGCGCGGTGGCCGTGCGCATCGTTTATGGGCTTGAGTTGGTCCAGGTCCAACAACGTCAGGGAGAGCGCACCTCCTCCGCGTTCGGCACGCTTGATGTCTTCGGCAAGGCGCTCTTCCGCGGCCCTGCGGTTGTAGGTGCCCGTTAAGTGGTCCCTGATCGCCAGTTCCCCAAGGGAGCGCACGGCCTTGTCTAGCCGCTCGATGGTGTGCTGCACGTCTGCCATGAGCCTCCCTGCCCGGTCCGTGTAGCCAACAGGTAGATCGGGTAGCTCACCGCTGTCGAGGTAGCGCCTCAGCGCCCTGGAGGCCAGCGCCGTAGGCGCAGAGAGCGAGTACATCGCCCAGAGCGTCAACGCCGTCCCTCCCAGCGTGGCTGGCGCCGTGACCGAGAGGATTCGCAGCGCACCCCCCTGCGGCCCGGAGCGACGGTGGCGCGCAAAGTAGACGAGCAAGGTCAGAAGCGGCACATGGGTGCCGAGGAAGGCTGTCAGGAACACCTTGCCCACGTAGCTCTTCGGAAACGGAGCCCGGGAGAGAGTGCGGTACAGCCTGAGTTGGTCATCGCCCATGTAGTCTCCTTACCCCCGGCTCACCCTCTCGCCGGAGAGTCGTTGCGGCAGTCCGGGCAATGCCCGGCGGGTGTGCCGCCTTCTTGTCGTCACGGATAGGATCGGCGATCTTCTCCTTCATATTCCCAGGATACCATCAGGGTTACGGCGACCAACAGCAAGCACAGGCCGCATCTGGCAGCGAATCGGTGCAGTAGAATAGCGCCGTGGTGCGGGATCTACTCAAGGACGGAGAAGCAGGTCGCTTCTTTCGCGGCAACCTCCACTGCCACTCCAACAGATCCGACGGCCTGGTCGATCCGGAGGAGGTCGTAGGCGCCTATCGCGAAGCCGGCTACCACTTTATCTGCCTCTCCGACCACTTCGAGGCCGAGTACGGCTGGCAGATTACCGACACCCGTCCCTTGCGGGACGAAAGTTTCACCACGATAGTAGGCGCCGAGCTCAGCTCCGCTCCGTGGGAGGAGCGTGATACCTACTGGGTCACGGCCGCTGGCATTCCACTGGACTTCGAGGCCCCACCAGCGGACGGCCACGCCGGGGCCATCCGGCGGGCCGCAGAGTGCGGTGCGTTCGTGATCATGCTCCACCCCGGGCTCAACAACCTCCCGCTCGCGGCGGCCGACGGGCTGCCCGCGCTCGACACCGTGCACGCCGTCGAGATCTACAACCACAACCTGGCCGCTGCTGCCCACCCCGACGGGGCCAACGGCGCCTACATGCTGGACGGCCTGCTGGAGAAGGGCTACAGGCTGCTTGTAAACGCCGGGGACGACGCACATTTCGGCCACCCCTCAGACCGTTTCGGAGGATGGGTGGAAGTCCACTGCGACCGCCTCGACGCCGAAGCCCTGTTGCGGTCGCTGAAGGCCGGACGCTACTACTCGACTCAGGGACCTTCTTTTCGTGAGCTGCTACTTGACGGCGAGCGGCTGCGGGTGGAGGCGGGCGAAGCGTACGCGATCTCACTGACCGGAGGCGGCGACCGGTGGCAGAGCGGCCAGGAGCGCACCAGCGAGGACGGTGAGCCCATCACCACGGCGGACTTCGATCTCGCCCCCTTCCACGGCTCCTACTGCCGCGTCACCATCGTCGATATCGCGGGTAGACTAGCATGGAGCAACCCGATCTGGCCCTGACCCTGCCGTCGTTCTCTGTGTCCTACTTCGCGTCTGAGTGCGAGCCTGTGTCGCGACCGGTCTGGTCGTCTATCTCGACCTCTTCCCTGCGGACGTCCTCCTCGACGACCTCTACGTCCTCGACCACTTCCTTGCGTATACGGATCTCCTCCTTGACCACAGGCCGTTTCTCCACCACGATCTCTTCCTCGACCACGGGAACCACGATCTCTTCTTCCCCGATCTGCGGTGCGGTGGCGGCTTCGTCTCCTGCGGGTATGGCTCCTTCGACGGGTGCACGCTCCACTGTTACCTCCACACGCTTCTTCGGCACGGAGAGGCGCTCCCTCTCGGTACGCACCCGTTTGCGCACCCGTATCTCCCCAGCCTCGCGCTCCCGCGTCTGGACCCTGATCTCCTCCTCCGAGCGCCGCACCCTGATGTCGTCTTCCTCATGGCCGGATACATCTGGCGCCGTGTCAGTACTCTGTACCCCCGTCGGCTCGGCTGCGTCGGTGTAGAGAGCACCGGCCCTCTGCTCAGCGTCGAGTCCGTAGTGAACACGCACCCGCCGTTCGAACTCGGGCGTAACCTCGGCTTCGTGGCCCAGGCTCGGCGCTGTCTCCACCAGGCTCCTGGGGTGCGAAACTACCATGCGCCGCAGCCGGTCTTCGACGGTGATAGCCTCCGCGGGGACGAGCACCGACCGGTTCGCGGACACCCCTGTTTCGACCCCCACATACTCCGGCTCGTCGTTCTCGTCGACGAACAGATCGCTCAGCGGTCCGATCCTCTCTCCGTACTGGTCGTAGATCTCGTATTCTGCATACCGTTGTTCGGGCGTCCCTAACGGCTCCCCGGCTCCGGTCAAGCCGCGCACCTCCGCTTCAACCCCCCGCCCGGAACTCTCGCCGCTCGAAGCGGCGTCAGCGACGCTATCGTCCCGGTCCGCGGTGGTCTCCGTTTTCTGGCTCGCGCCGCCAGTGGCCCGTGCGGCGACGCCTGTTGTCCCGCCAACCAGGCCAGTGACTGTTCCTACTGTCTCCGACACCGTGTCCGCGATCCCCTTGTCTGCGGAAGGTTGCCCTTCCCTGTAATCGCGGTGCTCTCTGATCTGTCCGTCCTGAGCGTGGAGGAAGAACTCGCTCTTGTCCCGACGGGCGAGCTCCCTCCCACTCTCAGCCGCTTCCGACTGGATAGGATGGGTTGACGTCGCCCGCTTGTTCCCCTCGCGGACCACAGCCCACCCCTCCCCCCGAAACTCGACGTGCACAGCAGGTTTTTGCGCCATATCGTCTACTCCCTTTCAGTCAGCTTTTGCAATGCTCCAGCGCCCGTGGGCGGCTGCTACGTCTTCTGCGTCACCGTATCTTTTACCATGTATCTACTCGTTAGATGAACGAGTGGGGGATAGGGTTACGCCAGACCCCGCACCGATGCTCGTCCAAAATCACCTTTTGATTCGGTCGTCCCACCAAGCAGGTACATCCCCACACAGATCCTGAAGCTTGTGACCTGTTGCCTGATACCTGCTAGAGTGTTTCCCGGGGCGTGGATTGAGGCATACACCCTCTTGCGTTATCTTTACAGGAGGTTGCAATGCCGCGAGACAGGGTAGAGCTCGAGACTTACTCTATAGACGATGTCATCCGTGTCCCCATAGTGCTTCGCGACGAGGACGGCGTGGCCCACGTCAGGGCTGTCTTCCAGCGTCTGAGGTACGCCGGGGAGCTTGGTCCGAGGGGCCTCGACCCGAACGAGACCCTCGAGTTGCGTGGCAACGGCAATGGCCAGCAGCAAGCCACCGTAGAGGTTACACGCAAAGTGGCCGACGAGCACGAACCAGGAGACTACCTCTGTGTCGCCATTCAGGTCTACGACGCCCAGGGAAACGTGGTGATCATCAAGACCCCGAGCCCCTCCAGGCTCTTTCGCATAGTCGACGAAGGAAAGCGCAACGACAAGAAGACCGAGTTCCTCGGCTGGGGAGACTGAACACGCTTATTGGCGCCACGCATCACGTTTGCTACGCGCCCTTTCGCTGGTAGAATCCCACTGCGCGTGGTGGCCGTAGCTCAGTTGGTAGAGCATCGGATTGTGGCTCCGAAGGTCGCGGGTTCGAGTCCCGTCGGTCACCCCCTCTTTTGCAGGTAAAACGAGAGGCTCGGCTTTTCGGTCGAGCCTCATCTACTGCAACCGTACTGCAACCCGTCAGCCGAATGATTCATCAAGCCCTTCCACAGCGTCGCCGCCTATATCTTCCATGAGGTGCGAATAGCGGTCCATCGTCTGCGTGATGGAGGAGTGGCCGAGCAACGACTGCACTATCTTCGGGTGCATGCGCCTCGTGAAGAGCTCCGTGGCGAAGGTGTGCCGCAGGCTGTGGAAGGTGAAGCCTCGATTCTGCAATCCGGCCTTCTTCAACAGCACCTTGAACTCCCGATTGTAGAGATTGCTATGGTTCATAGGCTTGCCGACGCGGTTGGGGAAGACGAGACCGTGATCCTCCCAAAGTTCGCCCAGCCGCAGCCTCTCCTCATTCTGCCTGAGCTTGTGGGCCTTGAGGGCGGCAATGGCGCTCTTACTGAGGGGTATGGACCTTCGGCTGGCCTTGTTCTTCGTAGGACCGAAGACTAGCCCCTGGTTCGTTACCTTCAGGGAGCGGTGTACGGAAAGCTTGCCTCCTTCGAGGTCAACGCTGTCCCACATCAAGCCCAGTAGCTCGCCTTGCCTCAAGCCCGTGTGGACGGCCGCGACGTAGAGGGCCACGTTGCGCTCTTCGCCGGCGGCTACGAGCAACGCTTTGACTTGAATGGGGGAGAGGGCTCTGGCCTCTTCCTGGTTGCGGTTGCTGCCAGGACGCTCGCCGCTTGCCACATTGCGGGGGATTAGGTCGTCTGTAACAGCCTGTGCTAGAGCCTTCTGCAAGGTGGTATGGATGTAGTCTACCGAGCGGGTGGAGAGCGTCTTGCTCTTCTCGTTATAGAGCCTTCGTATTTCGGCGCGTGTCAGTATCTTAAGCTTTCTGTGCCCCAATGAGGGCTTCAGGTGGTTGTTCGCTATGCCCTCGTAGCGGACAAACGTGCTGTGGGCCATCTTGCCGGCTTGCACGAGGGGTTTCAGGCAGTCTTCGAGCCAGCGCTCCATCCACTCTCCGACCGTGAGACTATCGGCGTCGAGCGCAAGACCGCCCTCCCGATCGGAAAGCGCCCAGGCCAGCTTCGTTGCCACCTCCTGGCGGGTCTTGCTGTAGATCGTCTTCCGCTTTCGTCCCTCGGCCGTATATACGGAGTACTGGGCCATCCAGCCGCTATTCTTCCGGCGGCTGATACTGCCCTCACCGTTACCGCGTTTCTTGGCCATCTTCTCTACTCCTCTCCTTCACCTAACTCTCTTTAGGCTCCACAACCTAAGCCCCTGCCAGCTTGCCGATGGATGAGGGCGGGCCTGTGGGAAACCGTTCTCAAGCCTCCATACCGTCATCTGGGTGAGCCTGAAGCTCCCACCCAG
Organism: Rubrobacteraceae bacterium; assembly: GCA_021156345.1. Next base: position 11,865 of record JAJNDJ010000004.1, read on the forward strand.
CGTAACGTCTCAATCCGGCTACAATCGCTCCTCGCCCTACCTGTGTCCGCTCCGAGAAAGCTCTCACGAGGTACTCCCCTGGAGTCCCTTCTTGCTCTCCTGTGCTTCGAGCTAGCGGTCTTCGCTGTAGAGATCATCGACCTGGGCTTTCACCTCCGCCACCTCATCCTGCAGACGTCTCACGTCGTCGTTGTTCTCCTCCAGCTTGAACAACACATCACTCAACCCATTCTCGAGGTCATCGCGATCGGGCTTCTGCTCCAGGGCCTCCTGGATTTGTTGTAAGCGCTCATCGATGGAAGGGGGCTTGTGGGTGGTCATACATTCCTCTCTTTCTTGCGCCCCCCTGTTGGGGTGCAAGTACTAGCTTCATTTACCAAGAGAGTATATCACATACTAATGATTATGGTGTTAATAATATTAAATAACTCTATAACATATAGATGTGTTAGCTGCATGCACGTCTAGAGGGCTTGGAAGGCTCGCAAGGGATCGTTCGCATCGAGGTGACTCGTGCTGGGTGAATAGCTCCTTTATGTGTATCCTTGTGCTAGGGCAACATCTATGCACCTTGCCAGCGACCACATCCACCCCGACAAGGCCGCCGGGGGTCGCTTGGCACAGTGCCGAGTACGGATCTACCTCCCCGACGATATCCGCGATGCTCCAGTGGTGATCTGCTCGGAACTACCGAACAACCCCGGAGGACCATTGCCCACTCTGCGGAAGTGATAGCTGCGGGAGTGATCCAGAATAACAAAGTGCCCACCCCGCTAGTATGGATCGAGCACCGGCCCGAGGAGAGCACCAATGGTGGAGAGGAGACGTTCGAGCTGGTCGTCTTCTCCAGCTACGAGGTCGTTGAGAGAGCACCCTACCTCGGGGAGACGAGGGCATGGATAGGGGACGCCACCTGGAAGACGCTGGACCGTGCTAGCGTGGCGATCTTGGTGGGTGGGGAGGTGTAGTAGCCGATCGCAGGAAACGTATCCAGTTCGCTAACTGGAACTTCAGATATTGCGGCGTGGAAAGGACGCTACGCCGGACGGACTTCCTGAACAGACGCGGCATCCGTGCTTTAGGATGGACTGTGCATTAGGCGGACTGTGCAGCCTTACCCGGAAGGGAGTGACCATGAGAGATGCGGCTGAGGCGACGATACTGGTAACGGGCGCCACCGACGGCCTGGGCAAGCGAGTAGCCTCGGCGCTCGCCAGACGGGGTGCCACCGTGCTGGTGCACGGCCGCAGCCCGGAACGCTTCGAAGCTACGCTCGAGGAGCTGCGGAGCCAGACGGGCAGCCAGAATGTGGGCTCCTACATGGCGGACCTCTCCTCGCTCGGTGCTGTGCGTGACCTGGCGGACCGCATCCTCTCGGAGTACGATCGCCTCGACGTGCTCGTCAACAACGCTGGCATAATCGTCCAAGAGCGTAAGGAGAGC
>JAJNDJ010000176.1 GCA_021156345.1 Rubrobacteraceae bacterium
GAGGGCCACGATGTTGTCGGCCCTTACGTATTTTCCGAACCCGAGGGTGACGATACGGTCCGCTATAACTTTCATCTCGATACAAACTCCATCTTACGATCCCTTATAACATCCCCGCCGGCTCCGGGCGACCCGTCACGCCGAAAAGACCGCTACAGGCTACTGGACGACGCAATCCGATCTCTCTCGAGGCGGGGAATGCGAGAGCCAGCTCGTCCGCAGACAAACGGGCGCGGTGCCTGTAGCCCTCCGAATTATAGTGGGTCCCGTCTGAGACATATCAGCTATCCCCTCTACACTACAACGTCTCCGCGGAACGCTCCTGATTTTCCTACGATCGCCGTGAGCGTGGGTATGTGCCTGGAGAATCTCATTCCAAAGCAGGAAACGGGGCGTGGCGCATCACCGCCAAACCCGGTATATTCCTGGCCGTGCGGCTTGACGACAGAGCCAGAAAGCTGGAAGGCGAGAGGATCGAGCTTCGGCGCCACGCTCGCGAGAACTACCATCTCTACGCGGAGTGGTACGGGGACCCGGAGATCTGGCACCTGACGAGTTGGGCGCCTTCGCCCCTGAGCCGTTCGGCGGTCGAGAAGTTGTTCGAGGACAGGGAGCTCTCCAAGATGGACGACTCTTTCGCCATCCACATCAGGGGCGAGGACGAGCCTATAGGTGTGATCAGCCTCATGAACAAGAGCGAGGCCAACGAGTCGGCGGAGCTCTCCGTGATCGTTGGTCATCAGGACGACCGCCACCAGGGTTATGGGACAGAGGCCATCGACCGGCTGTTGGGCTACGCCTTCGAGGAGCTCGGACTCAACCGCATCGGTCTTAGCGTCTTCGATTTCAACAAGATGGCCATCTCGGCCTACGAGAAGCTAGGCTTCGTGGTAGAGGGGCGCTTCCGGCAGGCCATAAAGCGCCGCTCCGGCTTTCACGACGCCATCCTGATGAGCATCCTGAAGTCGGAGTGGAAGCCTAGCTCCTGACGCGCGCATCGAACGCGTCTTCGAGCATGCTGAGGATACGCCCGACCTCAGCGTCCACCTCTTCATCCGTGAGGGTCATCTCACCCTGGAACGCAAAGCCGAAGGCCACACTCTTCAGCCCCTCTGGGACGGGACTTCCCGTGTAGACGTCGAAGACGCGCACCTCGTTCAGCAAGGGGCTCGGCGAGTCCTGAACCAGGCGCATCATGTCGCCAACCGGTATACGCTCCTCGACGAGGACGGCCAGATCCCTGGCGACGGCCGGGATATTGACGAAAGGCTCGAACCGGGGCTCCGGGTCAGGCTGGCACACAGCGGGGTCCAGCTCAAGAGCAGCGACAGGCCAGCCGTGCAACTCGAACCTCCCTGCTACCTCGGGATGTAGCTCACCGACCCAGCCAGCCTCCTTCTCGTCGACCAGCACGACCGCCGAGCGTCCGGGATGCAGATACGGTCTCGCCGCGGGCATGAAACGAGCGCCAGGCACCAGCCGCTCGACCAGCCCCTTCGCCTCGAAGAAACCGGCTTCGACCTCAGGCACGTTCCAGCTGGCAGGGCGCACGGTGCCGGCGAGCACGACCCCGATCCTGCCGGCCTCACGCACACCCATGAGTCCGTCGGCGTCTTGCGCATCGAGCTCGCCCGTCATGCGGAACCGCAGCGCGGCCTCTCGCAGGTCGTCCTGCGGGACATCTGGGAAAAATACGCTACCTAGTTCGAACAGTGCCCCGCCTCGCGCTCCGAAGGCCCTGTTACGGGCCGTGGCGTCGAGCAGCCCCGGCAACATACTGGTTCGCAGAAAACCACCCTCGGCGCTAAGGGGGTTCTCTAGCCTGACGGCCCCATCGTCCAGGCCGAGGTCTTCCGTCCAGCGCCTGGGGCCGAAGGGGTAGGTAATGGCCTCCGAGAGTCCAAGATCCGCGAGCAGACGCCTGAGCACGCGCGTCTTTCGTTGTGCCGCCGTAAGCGCCCCGACTTGCGGAACCGCGGGCAGCCCCTCTGGCACCCTGTCGAGCCCGATGAGCCGGCCAACCTCCTCGACGAGGTCTGCCTCGCGACGGAGATCCCTTCTGAAGGTGGGAACGGTGGCCCACAATCTTCCATCTTCCCGCTCGACCTCGCACCCCAGGGCCTCCAGACGCCCGGCCGCCTCATCCACTTGCACGGACATGCCGAGCAGGAGCTCGGCCCGGCCGAGCCGCAGCGGCACACGCCAGGGCTCCACTGGCTCGGGGTAGTGGCTGAGGGTGTCATCGGCCGGCGATCCGCCAGGAGCTCGCGTGAGCAGGGCACTCACCCGGTCCATCGCGTAGGTCACCATATTCGGGTCGAGGCCGCGCTCGAAGCGGCCGGAGGCGTCGGTGCGCAGGCCTAGCTTCTGGGAGGTCTGGAGGATGTTGCGCCCATCGAAGTTGGCCACCTCGATAAGGGTATCCGTGGTCTCCTTCCCCACCTCAGCGTCCTCGGCGCCCATAATTCCGGCGATCACGAGAGCCCGCTCCTCGTCCGCGATCACGAGCGTCTCCTCGTCGAGCGAGCGCGTGGATCCATCGAGAAGTGTGATCTTCTCGTGCGCCCTCCCACGCCTGACGACGATACCCCCACGCACCCTGGCGGCGTCGAAGGCATGGATGGGCTGGCCTGTCTCCAGCATGACGTAGTTGGTCGCGTCCACGATAGCGTTTATGGGGCGCATGCCGGCGGCGTAGATCCTGCGCCGCATAAGGAGCGGCGCCTCCCGCCCTTCTTGGAGATCAGAGATGCGCCGCAGGTCATAGCGCGGACACAGGTCCTCGGCGTCGACTCTGAGTCCGAAGTCGTGTGTCGGTTTCCCTCCCCCTTCGAAAGTTGGTTCGGGAACCCTGTATTCCGTCTCAAGGATGGCGGCGAGCTCTCTGGCCACCCCGATCATACCCCACAGGTCAGGCCTGTTGGGAGTAACGTCGATATCCAGCACCGTCTCCCCGACTGGGAAGTAATCAGCGACGGGTCGCCCGACCTCGTAGGAATCGTCGAGCAGCAGTATCCCTTCGTGATCGGCCGAGATTCCGAGCTCGCGCTCGCTCATCATCATCCCGTAGGACTGAAGGCCGCGCAACTTCGCCTCTCTGAGCTTCGTCCCGTCCGACATCACACTACCTGGAAGCACGACGGGCACGCGGGCGCCGGGGTAAGGGTTCGGGGCGCCGGCCACGATCTGTACCTCCCTGCCCCCGAGGTCGACTTTCGCAACAGAGAGCCTGTCGGCGTTGGGATGAGGTCCGAACTCGATTACCTCGCCCACGACTACCTCGCCATCAAGCACGCCGAGGCGCTGGACCCCCTCGATCTCCTGGCTTCGGAGGGAAAAGAGTTCTACGAGCTCATCGGCGGAGAGGTCGAAATCGACGTACTCGTGTAGCCAGCTTAGCGGAACGCGCAAGTTGAACCCCTTCTAGAACTGACGCAGAAAGCGGAGGTCGCCCTCGAAGAACAGGCGAAGATCTGGGACACCGTACTTGACCATCGCCATCCTGTCAGGACCCAT
>JAJNDJ010000177.1 GCA_021156345.1 Rubrobacteraceae bacterium
AACTCCAACACCTCCGTCAGGGTCGCCACCCCCTTCGGCGGCTTCAAGCAGTCGGGCGTCGGACGCGAGCTCGGCCCGCACGCCCTCGACTACTACACGGAGGTAAAGAACGTCTACCTGTCCACGGAGGAGGACTGATATGCCTGGACGCCTGGGAGGGAAGGTCGCCGTCGTAACCGGCGGCGCCGGCGGCATCGGCCGCGAGACGGCCCGACTCTTCGCCGAAGAAGGCGCCCGCGTCTGCATAGCGGATCTGGCAGACGAGCCGGGGCAGGAGATGGCCTCCGAGATAGACGGCATCTACGTCCACGCTGACGTAACCGACCCCGACGACGTGCAACGGATGTACAGCGAGACGGCGGAGCGCTTTGGCGGCATAGACGTGCTCTTCAACAACGCCGGCATCTCCCCTTCCGACGACGACTCGATTTTGGAGACGGGGCTCGAAGCCTGGGAGCGCGTCCAGAACGTGAATCTCAAGAGCGTCTATCTGTGCTGCAAGCATGGGATACCTTATCTATTGGAGCGGGGTGGAGGGTCGATCATCAACACCGCCTCTTTCGTGGCTGTGATGGGGGCGGCGACATCCCAGATCTCCTACACCGCATCGAAGGGCGGCGTGCTGGCCCTCAGCCGCGAGCTCGGGGTCGAGTTCGCCCGACGGGGGATACGCGTGAACGCGCTCTGCCCTGGTCCGGTGAATACACCGCTTCTGCAGGAGATCTTCGCCAAGGACCCGGAGAAAGCGGAGCGCAGGCTCGTGCACCTGCCGATGGGACGGTTCGCGGAGGCGACAGAGATCGCGGGCGCCGTCCTCTTCCTGGCCTCCGATGACGCTTCCTACGTCAACGCCTCGACCTTCCTGGTTGACGGCGGCCTCTCGGGGGCATACGTTACCCCTGAATAGGAGGTGGTCGGCATGAAGAGCGGGCTTTCCAACAGCATCCTCGACGCCATAGGAAACACGCCGATGCTCGAGGTCGAAGGCAACTACTGCAAGCTCGAGTATCTGAACCCTTCCGGGTCCATCAAGGCACGCATAGCGAAGTACATGGTCGAACGCGCCGAGGACGAGGGGCTTCTGAGACCGGGCGATACCATCGTCGAGGCAACGTCGGGCAACACGGGCAACGCCCTCTCGATGGTCGCCGCGGTCAAAGGATACAGGATGCTCGTGGTGATGCCTGAGGGGATGAGCGGGGAGCGCGTCGCCATAAGCCGCGCTTTCGGGGCCGAGGTGATGGAGGTGGGGCACTTCCACGTCAACGAAGCCCTGGCCAAAGCAAAGGAGCTCGGGCAGGAGCCCGGATACTTCTGCCCGGCCCAGTTCGAGAGCGAGTGGAACGTGGAGGAGAACAGAATCTGGCTCGGGCCGGAGATACTGGCCCAGCTCCCCGAGGGCGTCCTCCCAGACGCCCTCGTTATGGGGGTCGGGACAGGGGGAACCCTCATCGGCGTCGGACAGGCGTTCCATGAGGTCAACCCGCGCGTCAAGCTCTTCGCGATGGAGCCCTCCGAGTCATCGACGATACTCTGCGGGGAGATCGGAGACCACCTCATAGAGGGCATCTCCGACGGCTTCGTCCCAGGCATCTTCGAGCGCCACCAGGACCTGGTCGACACCGCCCTTACCGTTGACTCCGAGGAGGCCGTAGAAGAGATGCGCCGCCTCGCCAGGAAATATGGCCTCTTCGTCGGCCCCTCCAGCGGCGCCAACCTCATCGCCACCAGGAAGGTCCGCGAGTCCTACCCCGAGCTCGAGACCATCGTCACCCTGTTCTGCGACGAGGGCGAGAAGTACATTAGCGATCATTTCGCTGAGGGAGACTCGGTCAGGGTAGGGCGCGAGGCGTACACGTAGAGCAGTGTGAACACCTCCGGTGCCACGCCCTTATGCTATAGTCCGAAGTTGCCCGATGAGGGCCGCGGGAGAGAGTCGTCCGGGGATAGGGGGGAGACCTTGTGACGGCCGCCGAAGGTGAAAGGGTCGCGAGAGCGGCCTGAATCTCTCAGGCAGAAGGACCGCGGACCGGAGGGCGTCCTGGAGAGTTCGACCGGCCAGCAAAGCCGGCTCGGCGCCGACGGGGTAACACTCTCAGGTTTGGGACAGGGCGGAAAGAGCAACGCTCACCCGAGATAGGGGGTATAGCCGCGTGGCGCGATTCACACCGCACACAGAGGCCGATGTACAGGAGATGCTGGGCGCCGTCGGGGTCGAGACCCTAGACGACCTCTTCGCCGACGTCCACCCGAAGTACGAAGGAGAGCTCGACCTTCCTCCGGCTCTCTCGGAGTACGAGGCTTTGAGAGAGGTAGACGCCTTGGCCAAGGAGAACGTCTCGGGGATCCCTATCTTCCTCGGGGCGGGGGCCTACGATAGGATCGTACCCTCCGCCATCGGCGCGATCATCTCGCGCGGCGAGTTCCTGACCTCATACACTCCGTACCAGCCCGAGATCAGCCAGGGCACCCTGCAGTCGATCTTCGAGTTCCAATCCATGATCTCGGAGCTGACAGGGCTCGAAATCTCCAACGCCTCCGTCTACGACGGCGCTAACGCCGTCGTGGAGGCCGCCCTCATGACGGCGAGGCTAACGAAGAAAGACCCCAAAGTCGCAGTCTCAGCCGGCCTCAACCCCCGCTACCGCGAGGTCATAGAGACCTACCGCGTCGAAGTGGTGGACCTTCCGTTCGAGAACGGCACCACGGACTTCTCCAACCTCCCCGACGTCTCGGGCGTCTTCGTGCAGAGTCCGAACTTCTTCGGGGTCGTCGAGGACATAGGCGCTGCTTCGGAGGCGGCGCATGGCGTTGACGCGCTCTGCGTTGCGGTGTGCGACCCGATCTCGCTCTCCGTACTCGAGGCCCCAGGGAACCTCGGGGCCGATGTGGCCGTGGGCGAGGCCCAGCCGCTCGGGATGCCGCTCATCTTCGGTGGCCCGTACGCAGGCTACATGGCGACCAGGGAGGATTTCGTCCGCCAGCTCCCTGGACGTATCACGGGAGAGACCATAGACAAAGACGGAAAGCTAGCCTACGTCCTCACCCTGCGGGGGCGCGAGCAGGACATCAGGCGCGCCAGGGCGAACTCCAACATCTGTACCAACCAGGCGCTAACTGCCCTGGCCGCGACCGTCTACACTGCCCTGATGGGACCGGAGGGACTGCGCGAAGTGGCCGAGCTCTCCATCTCGAAGGCCCATTATCTGGCAGAGAGGCTTCAAGCTTCAGGCTTCGGGCTTCGATTTCCGGATGCGCCTTTCCTTTGGGAGTTCGCGGTGGAGTTGCCGGATGTCCATAGGGCCAATGAGGCTTTGCTGGAGGCCGGGATCGTGGGAGGCCTGGATCTCGGGAACGGGGCGATGCTCGTGGCTGTGACGGAGAAGCGCACCAGAGAAGAACTAGACGCCTTCGTGGAGGTGGTTGCCGATGCCCTTTAACCTGATCCGGGACAAAGGCCGCGAGGGCCGCAGGGGCTACACGCTCCCGAAACCCGACGTGGAGGCGAAGGACCGTAAGGAGAAGCCTCGCCTCGCCGAGGTGGACGAGCCTACCGTGATCCGGCACTACACCAACCTCGCGCGCGAGAACGAGGGTATCGACACGACGTTCTACCCTTTGGGCTCGTGCACGATGAAGCACAACCCACGCGCCAACGAAGCAGCCGCTGTCGTCCCCGGCTTCGCGGGTCTCCATCCGCTCCAGCCCGAAGCCCAGGCCCAGGGCGCCCTACGGATCATGCACGAGCTACAGGGCTTCCTCGCCGAGGTCTCCGGGCTGCCTTACGTCTCTTTGCAGCCTCTGGCCGGGGCGCAGGGGGAGCTGACCAGCATCCTGATGGTCAAGAAGTTCTTCGAAGATGCCGGTGACGATGGACGCACCGCAGTCCTCGTTCCTTCGACGGCGCACGGGACCAATCCGGCGACGGCCTCGATGGCAGGGTTCGAGTCGAAGGAGGTCGGGCTCGACGAGCATGGGTGCGTC
>JAJNDJ010000178.1 GCA_021156345.1 Rubrobacteraceae bacterium
AGCTGAACCAGAACGGGCAGCTGGTCACGTACGAGGCGGACACCTACCTCGACGATGCGCTTTCGGGCCTCGCCCAGGACTTCGTGAGACGCCAGGAACACAAGAATGCTCCATTTTTCGTGTATCTCTCCACCCACGCCCCCCACGCTCCCGCCAAGCCCTCCCTGAGACACGAGGATCTGTACGAGGACTTGCGGGCGCCACGTACGCCCTCCTTCGACGAAGCGGACGTCTCCGACAAGCCAGGGTGGGTGCGCAACCTATCGCTAGACTCCGCGGAGGAGAGGCGTATCGACGAGCTCTACGGCAAGAGGCTAAAGACGATGGCAGCGGTAGGCGAGATGATCGGCGGGTTGCTCAGGACGCTCGAACAGACCGGGAAGCTAGACACCACCTACCTCGTCCTCACCAGCGACAACGGCTATCACATGGGCCATCATCGCCTCGGCCTTGGCAAGCAGAGCGCCTACGATGAGGACATAAGGGTGCCTTTGATGATCAGGGGGCCCGGCGTGCCTGCGGGGGTCCGTAGGCACGAGATGGTCCTGAACAACGACTTCGCCCCGACCTTCGCGGACCTGGCGGGCTTGCCGCCTCCGGCCTCCGTAGACGGCCGCTCGTTGGCGTCCCTGGTCGACAAACGGCAGGGTAACGACCCGACCTCGTGGCGCACGGCTTTCGAGATCCGCAACTGGGATAACAAGAAGGACGAAGCGTCATATCGGTCCGTAACGCCTGTGCCTCCTTACCGGGCCGTAAGGACCAGGAGATACCTATACGTCGAGTACGAGGCCGGGGAGCGCGAGCTGTACGACCTCAGGAGAGACCCCTACGAGCTGAACAGCTTGCATGGCTCGGCGGACCCGGACCTCATCTCGAAACTCGACGCGCGCCTCGACGCGCTGGGCGACTGCGCCGGGGAAGGATGCCGCGCCGCGGAGGACGCGCCGCCCTAAGGAACCTTCTCGCGTCGTAGATAGTCCTCCAGGGCCTCGCGCCAGTGGCGCAATTCCGGGCTACCCAGGGCGGAGAGGACGCCGTTGGCGGGCCGCGCCGCAGGGAGAGAGTACTCCGAGCCAGGGACGGGGAGGACCTCGACCTCGACGCCGGCGAGTGAGAAGATCTCCTTCGCGAACTCATACCAGGAGCAGGAGCCCGAGTTGGTAAGGTGGTAGAGGCCATAGTGTCGGCCTTCGATCACCCCCACGATCCCCTCCGCGAGGTCCGCGGCGTAGGTCGGCGAGATGAACTCGTCGTCCTTGACCTTCAGCACGTCCCTCTCCACTGCCAGGCGCAGCATGGTCAGCACGAAGTTGTGCCCTCTTCCGTAGACGCCCGCGGATCGAATTACGTACCAGCGGTTAGTGAGCTGCCTGACGTACTCCTCTCCGGCAAGCTTGGTGCGGCCGTAGACGCTGATCGGGTTCGGCGCATCGAAGGGCTCGTAGGGGCGTCTCAACTCGCCGTCGAAGACGTAGTTCGTGCTGACATGCAGGAGATCGCAGCCTAGCTCCTCACAGACCTGGACCAGGTTCCTCGGACCGAGCGCATTGACGCTGTAAGCAAGGTCGGCCTCTGTCTCGCAGCCGTCGACGTTGGTGTAGGCGGCCGCGTTCACGACGACATCTGGGGCGTGCTCCTCCAGCGCCAGCCGCACGCCACCGAAGTCCGTCACGTCAAGCTCTCCCTTCGAGAGCGCGACGACCTCGTGGCCCCGCCGGGGGAGGAGTTCGGCGAGCTCGAGGCCGAGCTGGCCGCCCGAGCCGCTTACCAGTACCTTCGGCACGTTGTCCTCCCTAGACCCTCGCCAGCAGCCCGCCGTACAGGATCTCGAGCTCATCCACGTTCTCCTGGACGGTCTTGACTGGTTCGATCCCGGCTCGGAGCCTCTCGAGCAGGCCTGGTTCCTCGATCAGGCGCCTGAGCTGATGTGCGAGGTCGCCATGGTTCTCCAGCCCGAAGAGCAACCCGTCTCTCTCGTGCCTAACGAACTCGGACATCCCACCGAGGTTCGTTGCCACCACCGGGATGCCGGCTGCGAATGCCTCGAAGATCACACCAGGACCGTTCTCGTACCAACGGGAGGGAACGACCAGGACGTCCATCCTGGAGAGGACCTTACCTACCTCTTCACGCGCGAAGGGGCCGGCGAAAACTATCCTCCCGTCGCCCCCGGCCAGGGCGCGCAACTCTTCTACAAAGGGTTTGAACCTCTCCAGGTTACCGTAGATGTCGAGGGTCACCTCCAGTTCGATCGGAAGGTCTCTGAAGGCCCGGATCAGGACGTCGCAGCCCTTGTGCGGCGCAAGGGTCCCTACAAAGCCCACCCGGAGCGGTGGGGAGAAGGACCTGTCTTCCCTACGTATGCCCGAGGTGTCTATGCCGTAGTGGGAGACCTCGATCTTGCCAGCCCCTATGCCGTTGGCGAGCAACAACTCACGCATGAGGTGCGTGTAGACGATAACGTGGTCGACCAGCCCCATCTTCTCCCTGATGCGCTCCGGGCGCTCCTTGAGTGCCCTCACCTGGCGCAGCGAATGGGAGAGCTCCGAGAGCCTGGTCCCTGAGAGGGAGCCGGCGACCTTTATGGCGGCTGGCGGCGCCAGGTCGACCGCCTGCTTCATCCTGGTGCCCGGGTATCTGCTCGCTATGCAGCGGGTGCAGTGGGAGACCTCAGGCCCTCGGCACATCACCCCGTCGTGGCGTCTGAGGTCGACGACGGGGCAGAACGTCCAGAAATCCGTCGCCGTGTACACGAGCGGCACGCCGAACTCCTTTATAGCGGGGATCACGCTCGCCGAGAGTCCCTGGAAGTGCTCGGCATGAACAATGTCAGGACCTATCTGCCGCATGTACTCGCGGGTCCTACCCGCCATGATCTCGTTCTCGTAATCCAGGCTGTAGGGACGGGAGACACCCTCTTTGGGACGGCCCACCCTGCGCACCGGAATGCCCCCGAACTCGTAGTCTTCGACCTCTCCCGGCTCGATGTCGTTGCCAGGGATGCTCCGCTTGGGGGCCAGCACGTAAGGTTCGTGGCCCCTCGCCTTGAACTCCTGCGCCAGTGAGAGCGTGACGGTCTCTACGCCGGCGTAGTGCTCGGGGAAGAACTGGTGTGCGGCGAAGAGGATCCTCACGCCCTACCAGTCATACGACTTCTCGTACCCGAACTCCACCAATCGCTCCCCGGCCAGAGCTTTGTACAGCTCTCGATCTCGCTCCGTGAAGACGTCCCTCCAGTCGCCGGCGACGCCCTTCCTGAAGAAAGAGGCCGAATCCTCCTCGCCCTGCCTTCGGCTCGAAGCCCGCTCGAAGCTGCTCGACCGCAGGCAGCGCTCTATGACGCGATCCTGGCTGTCGGCCCCGAGGAACTCGAGAATCTCCCCGAAGACAGGGGGCGTGTCGATTATGAGGTCTTCGTACCTGACCTCCAGGTATCTCTCGCCGTAGAGGGTTCTCCCATCGTGGCTGCCTTTCCCCGTCCTGTACTCCCACCGGCGGGCAAGCTGG
>JAJNDJ010000179.1 GCA_021156345.1 Rubrobacteraceae bacterium
CTGATACGGGCGAGACGCTCGGCACCGTCGAGGACGTAAAGGCGAAGGCCGAGGTTACAGAGGTCAAGGACAGGCTCGCCGTTGCCCGTCTACAGAACGTACAGGATACGCCGTTCGGAGCCGTCAACATCGGGGAGATGCAAGAGAACCTGCAGCGTATGTTCGGGCAGATGTTCGGTGAAGGCGTCCAGATCCGCGGCTTCGGCGCTTCGTCGGGCGACGACACCGACCTCGAGTCAATGCTCGGCGGGCCCCTGCAGGATCTTTCACAGGTACAGGTCGGGGACGCCGTGCGCGAGATCAAACGCCGCTAGACCCGACGTAAGTACCCCGCATTGAACGACCTCTCCCGCCTACCGGTGACGTTCGGCCTCATAGCCACCTGTGTGGCCGTATACGTCGCCGTCGCGCTCGCGGGCCAGGGCTACGGCTACCCGCTGAACTTCGGGCTGGTGACACAGCCCCCCGAGGTGCTAGCACGGGGCGCCCTCGTGCCAGCCGCCGTCGCCGACGGCAGAGTGTGGCTCTTGCTGTCGAGCATGTTCCTGCACTCGGGGTTCATCCACCTGGCGCTGAACATGCTCTCTTTGTACTTCCTCGGCTCGTTCGTTGAGCAAGCGTTCGGAAAGAGCCGTTTCCTCGCGCTCTACCTGTCGAGTGGACTCGCCGGGGGCATCGCCTACCTCTACTTCGGCGCCTTCGACAGGCCCGCCGTAGGGGCTTCCGGCGCGATCTTCGGTCTACTCGGAGGAGTGCTCGGTTACTCTGTGCGCCGCGGCACCTTCTCCTGGCAGAATCCACTGATCCGCCAGCTCCTGATACTGACCGCCCTGAACCTCTACTTCGGATTCTCCGTCCCCAATATAAGCAACACGGCGCATATCGGCGGTCTCGTCGGCGGAGCCATATTCGGATGGCTCACGGCGCCCACCGTCTCCTCCAGCAAGACACTCCGCGCGGCGACACCGACCGTCATCGTGTTCGGCGCGGAACTGATCCTGCTCGCCCTCTGGCTACTCTGGAAGTAGGGCGGTTCGCAAACCGTCCCTACAAGCCAACCGCTCTAACCGTGCCCAAGCAACATTAGCCCGACGGCGGTGATGAGGAGCGTGGCCACGAACAGGATGCCGGCAACCCTGTTCGTATCCTCGGTTTGGGCCTCGGGGAGCAGGTGCGCGGCGCCGATGTATGCGAGCACCCCCCCTGCGACGCCGGTCAGCAGACCGAGAGTGCCTTCTCCTGGCGCGGGGAAGGCCACGGTCAACGCCGCTGCTGCCGGTATCGCCAGCCCGAGCAAGACTGCGGTCCTCATGACCCCTGCCCTTCCGACCTGCGCAGCAAGCAGGACGGCGGCGAGGGAGATCCCAACGGGTATCTGGTGAACTAGAACCCCGAGCCCTACGAGCCAGGAGGTGACGGCTCCAGCCTTGGCTCCTACGCCGAGAACGAATCCATCGGCGAGGTTGTGGACGGCCAATCCTAGGACGAAAGGCCCGAGCGCGTGTTTGTGGACGTGCTCCTCGGGCAGGTGGTGCGTGTGGGCCCTTGTGAACACCTCGGTCATGAACAAGAGGGCGAACCCTCCGACGAACCCGGCGACCGCGGCCTCTCCACCGAGCTCGAGAGCCTCGGGGAAGAGGTCGACGAACACGAGCGCGAGCAGTATCCCCGCGGCGAAGGCCGCGGCGTAAGAGCGCCCCCTTGCTCCCAACTCTCCACCGAGTAGAGCGAGAAGGCTCGCCGCCGAAAAGCCCACTGCGGCCAGCGAAGCCATCAGGATCGCGTTCACAGCCGCCACCTGCCGCCAACCGTGGCACCGATCAACCCTACCTTGAGCCCCTCTACCTGCAGTCGGAGCACGTCCCGTAAACCTCCAGGCTGTGCGCACGGATATCTGCAAGATAGCAGGGAGATTCTTGCGCGTCAAAGCAGCCTGATCGGGAGAATGCGGGTCGACTGTCAAGTTCTGCGAAATCTTTGTAAACTCTCTCGAACTCGTGGCTTTCGGAAATCACAAGCGGCTGGCGCTCTTTGCCCGCTTCCGCTCTATTCTGAGCGGTCGCGAGTGGGTCTACCTTTCCGGTTTGCTGGTTCCTCTGGTGGTCTACAATCTGGTGTTGAAGGGAATCCGGATAGACTCTCAGGAAGAGCTTTCGGGGGGGTTCGCCGCCTTCGCCTTGATGCGCTCGGACCTGCTCTTCAACCTGGGGTACGTGTTCTTATGGGTCGGGCTATTCGCCCTAACGCGGCAAAGTCGTCTCCGCTGGCTTGTGGTAGTTCTCTTCCATGCGGTCACGATACTCGTCATCGCGACGACGACCTCGGCCCACGGATACTTCCAGGAGACCGGCTCGACGCTCAGCCTCAGCGTCATCACGTACTCACTCGGCAAGCTGGGAGAGATTACAGACATAATCGGCAGCGTGACTTCGCTGGCTATCTGGGCCTGGGTTCTGGTCATCCTCGGCTATATAGTGCTTGGACCCTGGATAATAACGACGCTCGTCTGTGGAAAGCGTGGGGAGCATGGGTCCTTCGGTTCTCCGTCCACATCCAGGCTGTTCGCTCTCGGGGCCTTCACTACGTCGTTAGGGTTCATCTTTCTCTCGTTGCCGGCCGGCGCCGGAGTGGCTGGAAAGTCATTCTCCAGGGACGCCGTCGTCAACATTGTCATGTCAGAGGTGGAGCACGCGCAGATCAGAGACCTTGTCGCGAACGCCACGTCGATAAAGCCTCCTGTGCATACCCGCCTGCAGGAGACCGCCAAGACCGAGAAGAAGAACGTCGTCCTGATCCACCTCGAGTCTGCCAGGGCGCGCTCCACGACGCCCTACAACGAGGACCTGGACACGACACCCTACCTCGACACGCTCTCCAGGAATAGCCTCCTGGCCGAGCGTGCATACACGATCGTCCCCCACACCTCCAAGGCCGTTACCTCGATAAACTGCGGCATAGATGCGCACCTCGTGCGCGAGATCACCGAGGCCGAGCCCGGCGGCGTGCCGGCCAGGTGCCTGCCCGAACTCTTGAAGGAGCAGGGGTATAACTCCGTCTGGTTCTCCTCGGCAACCCAGCACTTCGAAGACCGCAGGGACCTTGTCGAAAACTTCGGCTACGACGACTTCCAACCTGTCGAGTCCATGGAGAAAGAGGGCTTCCAGAAATCCAACTACTTCGGCTATGAGGACGATATCATGCTCCAGCCAAGCAGAATCTGGTTGGAGCAACACAAAGACGAACCTTTCCTTGCGACCTACCTAGGGGTAACGGGACACCACGACTACAGGCCCATAAGCCGTTACGGGTCAAAAGATTACTCGAACCTCCCCGGGCTCGACCACTACCAGAACGAGATGCGCTACCTCGACTTCTTCGTGAGGAACCTCATGGACCAGTACAAGGAGCTGGGGCTTTACGAGGACACGATCTTCGTGATCTACGGCGACCACGGGGAGGGATTCGGGGAGCACGACCTCTTCCAGCACGACAA